>CANGYP010000005.1 GCA_947458235.1 Alphaproteobacteria bacterium | reverse complement strand
TTTAGCCCTCATCCGTAAATGGGCCCTGAATATCCTGCACCAAAAACGCCCAAAAAACATGTCCATCAAAAGAACCATGCGTAAAGCCCTCCTGAAACCTCAATTCCTCCTAGAATTATGCAATTTCTAATGCAATCGCCCTGGGGATTATCCCCCCATGATCGTGGCCGAGGTCACAACCACGGGATCACGGGATGACGCCATTCGGGCAGGATTTCGCCTGCTGGCGGATTATATTTTCGGCAATAATCAATCCCAATCGGCCATTCCCATGACGGCCCCTGTAACGCAACATTCTGGCGAGTCAATTCCCATGACCGCCCCCGTGACACAAACCGCTGTGGCTGGACAGTGGCAAACACGCTTTATGATGCCCGCGGCCTATACCATGGATTCCTTGCCCAAACCTGTAAACCCTCAGGTCCATCTGCGTGCGCTTTCCCAAAAACGATTCTTGGTCATTCGTTTTTCGGGTCGCCCCTCGGACGAGGATTTGCAACACCAACAGGCAAAACTGGAGGCTGCCCTGCAAAGTCAAAACCTAACGGCCATGTCTGGCCCCATCTATGCCTTTTTTAATCCCCCGTGGACCCTGCCCCCCATGCGGCGTAATGAAATCATGATCGAAATTGAAAAGCTGGCAGAATAAGGGGACGGGGGCTTATTTCCCGTCCCGCAAAACCGCCCCCACGTCTTTGCTAAGGGCTTGGGCGATGGCGGATAGGACATCATCGATGATGTGTTCCGATAATGTTTTGTCTGCATCCTGCAAAGTCAGGCGCAGCGCGATAGATTTTTGTCCTTCGGGAACGTGGGGGCCTTGATAAACATCAAAAACCTCTAACTGTTGCACCAGCGGTTTGCCAGCCTTCATCAGGCTTTTTTTCAGCATGCCAAAGGAAACCTCTTGGGGCATAAAAAACGCCAAATCTCGGTACACAGGGGGATAGGGCTGGGGTTGGTAACGCTCTTTTTTGGTTTTTCTGGCGGGCAAGCGATCCATGAAAATCTCAGCCATGGCCACGTGGCGCACGCCCTCTAAATGTCCCAACATCGCAGGATGCAGCGTCCCGAAATAGGCCACAGGTTGCCGTGGGCCCAGACCCCATCCCCACGATTGGCTTGGGTGATAAACAGCTGGCAAACCGGAAGAAAATCCGCTGAGCGACTCTGCATCATACCCCCACAAGGCCAGAATATCCACCACCATTCTTTTGATATCAAAGGGATCAGCTCCTCTTTCGGACCCCCGCCATGTTTTTTGGGGGGGCGCCCAACACAGAAACGCCAGACTGTTTTCCTGGCGACGCCTAGGATAAATGGGTCCTATTTCAAAGAGACGGGTTAATCCTGTGTGGTGACGGGCGTTATAATCCGCCGTTTTCAGCATGTTGGGGATTAGCGAGGGGCGCAAAACATCCAAAGCGTCACTGATGGGATTCTGTAGGCTTATAACCTCTGTTGGGTCCCCCAGCGCCTTTAGCCATTCTTGAGATGTAAAAGAAAACGATAAGGTTTCATCATACCCCTGATGACATAAATACGACACCACTTGGGCAGAAGAAGAGTGCACGAGCCGAGGTGCCACAGAGGGCAGGGGCAGAGAAGGCAAGGATGTCATACCCGCAACGCGCAGGACCTCTTCCACCAAATCCTCTGGCCGAGACAAATCAAAACGCCATGATGGGGTCAGAACGTGGTCTTCGTCCCAGACACATCCCAAGTTTGTGAGAATATCCCGAATGCGGCTATCTTCGCAAGGCATCCCCGTTAAACGGGACACCAAAGCGGTATCAAAAGGAATGACAGGCCGCTTGGGGAGATATTGCGGCTCAGAGACTGTCTGCACCCCCACCACAGTGCCGCCAGTGAGAGATTGAATATCGGCAATGGCCCGATGAAGGCCAGTTAGGGTGGATTCAGGATCCACGCCCCGCTCGAACCGCATTCTGGCGTCAGAGATTAGTGATAAAGCCTGTCCAGCGCGCGCAATGACAGAGGGTTGAAACCATGCGGATTCCAGCAGAATGCGGTGCGTGTGCGGAGTGCATGCTGTCCTTTTGCCCCCCAGTATACCTGCTAAGCTGATGATGCCTTGGTCATCGGCAATCACCAAAGCCCCCGCAGGCAGGGCATAGGATTGATCGTCCAGACCCTCAAAAACTTCGCCTTCCTTGGAAAGGCGCAGCGTCATATCCCCCACGATGGTATCGGCATCAAAGGCATGAAGCGGGCGATTGTATCCGTGACTGATGATGTTGGTGATATCCACAAGACCAGAAATCACCTTTAGCCCCGCCGCCAGCATCCGTTTTTGCCAAAAGGGGGATGTGTCTGTGTTTGTCACGCCCTCAATCAGGGCCAGAGAGAAAAGAGGGCAGGCCTCTGGTGCCGCATTACGAATACGGGGCAGGCTATGATGGGATGGAAAGGACGGGGTGGGGATGGCAAGGGGTTGCAGCGTGCCTAATCCTGCCGCCGCCAAATCACGCGCCACCCCGTAAATCCCAAAGCAATCCCCCCGATTGGGGGTAATGGCAATATCAAAAAGGATTTCATTGAGACCCAAGGCCTCCGCCACAGAACAATGCAGCGGGGTTTCTGGTGGCAGTTCGATGATGCCTTGACCATCGGTGCCAAGACATAGCTCCGCCGCTGAACACAGCATCCCTTGACTTTCCACCCCACGAATGGAGGACAGTTTTAGGGTTATGTTCAACCCGGGGACAAACGTTCCAGGCAATCCCAAAACCGCCTTCATGCCTGCCCGCGCATTGGGGGCACCGCAGACGATTTGCAGATCTTTGTGGTGCTGGGTGTCCACACGACAGACTTGCAATTTTTCCGCGTTGGGGTGTCGCTCAGTTGAAAGGATGTGGGCCGTGCAAAAGGGAGCCAGAACGGATGAGGGATCTTCTAAAGATTCCACCTCTAGACCCAAGGCCGTAAGCCCATCGGCGATCTGCTGAGGGGAAGCCGTTGTTTCCAAAAAATCAGACAACCAAGATGCGGGAATTTTCATAACGAATCATCGATAAAACAAACACAAAAAAAGAACACTGACTGTGACAAAAACACCCGCCTGCGTCAATGCCATAAGAAGCCACATGTGGGCCCAAGCTCCCTCAATACAAGCCGTGTTTTTAGGGAGTTTTTTACGGGAGCCGCGCAACCTTAGCCCCACAAGCCCGCAATTTCTCTGGCAAGTGTACATAGCCGCGATACAGGTGATGCAGCCCGCCCACGGTAGTGGTGCCCTGTGCTACCAAACCCGCCAAGACCAAGGATGAGGAAGCTCGGAGATCCGTGGCCTCAACATCCGCGCCCCGCAGGGGAAAGCCGCCCTGAATGGTGCAGGTTTCCCCCTGTTGCGTGATATGGGCCCCCATGGCGTTCAGGGGGGCCACATGTTGAAAGCGGTTTTCAAAAATGGTTTCCGTGATACGGGATTCCCCAGCAATGCTGGTCATCAGAACCATCATTTGTGCCTGAATATCCGTGGGAAACCCAGGATAGGGGGCGGTGACTAAGTGTGCTGGTTTGGGCTGGGCCCCCGCCGCATTCAGGAGAAGGGTTTTGCCATTGACGGCCTGAACATCAAAGCCCATGGCGTGAAGGCAGTTTATTTCCCCCTGCATATGATCTTTGTTGGCCCCTGTTAAGGTGATATCCCCCCGCGTTAAGGCGGCGGCGATCAGATAGGTCATGGCCTCGATCCGATCTGGAATGATGGTATGGGTGGCGCCGTGTAAACGGGGCACCCCATGAATGATCATGGTATCCGTACCCGCCCCCTGAATGTCCGCCCCCATGGCGTTCAGGCAATGGGCCAAATCCACAATTTCGGGCTCGCGTGCCACATTGTGAAATACGCTGGTGCCTTTGGCCAAAACCGCAGCCATCATGCCGTTTTCTGTGGCCCCGACCGAGGGCACACGTAGGCGGTGTGTGGCCCCTTTCAGGCCCTCTTCACAGTAGGCGTGAATGGCATGGTTATGATACGTTATGGTGGCCCCCAAAGCCACAAGCACATCTTCGTGAACATCCAAAGGACGCGCCCCAATGGGACACCCCCCAGGCAAAGGCACGGTAGCCCGCCCCATACGGGCCAGCAGGGGCCCCAGAACAATGACAGAGGCCCGCATTTTTCGGGCGGCCTCTATAGGCACTTCGGGATTCAGGGTGGTTTGCGGGGATGTTAGGGAAAGGGCGATCTCTCCCTCTTGGGGCTCTGCCAAAACCAGTTGGACCCCGAGGTCTCGCAGCAAATCCACCATGACACGGGTGTCGTTTAAATCGGGGACATTGTTCAGATTCAGGGGATCTTCGCTCAATAGGCTGGCCGCCATAATGGGCAGGGCCGCATTTTTGGAGCCGCTGATGGCCACTTGACCCCGCAGGGGGGCGTCAGTGCCCTGAATCACGATGCGCTCTGCGGTCATCATGGGGTGAAGTTCCTTTTGCTTCTTTTGGCAATGCACACTACACTCTTGCAGCAAAAGCGCAAGGAATAAGCCCATGATCGACAATGCTGATTGTCCCTTTACCCTGTTTCAAAACTGGTACCAACAGGCTGAAACAGCAGAAATCAATGATCCCAACGCGGCCACCTTGTCCACTGTGGATGAACAGGGCCGCCCCAGCAGTCGAATCATTCTGGTAAAACAGGTGGATCAGAATGGTTTTGCGTTTTTTACCAATGACAACAGTGCTAAAGCCCAGCATTTGATGGTGCATCCCTTTGCCAGTTTGTGTTTTCACTGGAAAAGTCTGCGCTTGCAAGTGCGCATCGAGGGCATGGTGCGCAAAACTGAGGTTGCTGTGTCGGATGCCTATTTTGCAACGCGCTCTCGAGAAAGCCAAATAGGGGCGCATGCGTCTTTGCAATCCCAGATTTTGCCAGATCGGGATCTTCTGAATCAGCGGTTTTCCCAGTTATCCCAAGGATTTCAGGGCCAAGATGTGCCCCGCCCCCCCCATTGGGGGGGCTTTCTGTTGATACCAGAGAGGATGGAATTCTGGCAGGATCGGCCCCACCGTCTGCACAATCGCTTAGTCTATGACAAATGTCGCAGCACGACGTGGAAAACCCGTTTACTGTACCCATAAATCTTTGATGTAGGCATACCCATGAACACTGAAGACACTATGCGGGCTTTTTTAAAAAATCCCTGTCATTACGATACAGAAGGGCCCGTTGTCCTTCACGAAACCCATGGGGCTTGGGTGGGGGTAGGGGGCCAAACAGCGATTAAGGTGAAAAAGCCCGTCCTGTTCCCCTATATGGATTACAGCACACCAGAAAAACGCCGCATTTTGTGTTTGCGGGAAATGACCCTGAACCAACGCACAGCCCCGCACCTGTACCAAGAGGTCCGCATGATTGCCAAAGATGCCAAAGGGGATTTGTTTTTCACCCATAATCCTGCGGATCCCATTGTGGATTATGCCATTGTGATGAATCGTTTTGATGAGTCTCATTTGTTGTCACAGCAGACGTCTTTTTCCGAAGATTTGTGCGAACGTCTGGCCGCCCGTATTGCCGATTTTCATAAAAATGAAGCCCCGTTGTCAGGCATTGATGGCTATGCCATGATGGTGGGCGTGGTGCAGGGAAATCAGGGGTGCTTTGATGCCTATCTCAATGCTTTGCCCCACAATCAAACACGCGCATTGACAGACCATTGTTTAAGGGCTTTGGGGGCCCACAAAGACCTGTTGCAGGATCGTTCCACCCATTTTTTAAAACAGTGTCACGGGGATTTGTATTTAAAAAATATCTATGTGGATACGGATGGACAGCCCGTTTTGTTTGATTGCATTGAATTTAACGATGCCTTTGCCCAAATTGATACAGCCTATGATCTGGCTTTTTTATTGATGGATGTCAAATTTCGCGGTATGGCGCGGGAGGCGTTTTGGATTCAACATCACTACATTGCCAAAACAGGGGATACGGAGGGCCTGTTGTTGATGCCCGTGTTTATGGCCATTCGGGCCGCCATTCGGTCCCATGTGTCTTTGGCCATTGCCCAAGGAATAGGGGATGCTGGCGCCAAAGGGGGCTTTTTGGGGGATGCCAAGGGCTATTTGGACTTGGCTCTGTCGTTGGTGTTCCCGAAAAAGGGATTGGTGACGGCGTTCGGGGGATATGCGGGCAGCGGAAAAACAACCTTGGCCCGTGCCTTTGCCCAGAAAACAGGGGCGGTTTTATTGTCCAGTGATGATCTGCGCAAACAGATGCACGGTGTGGCCGTGACGGACACGTTGCCCCAAGCCGCCTATACACAGACAAAAAGTCAGGCTGTGTATGACCGCCTGCGGACCTTGGCCCTAGGGTTGGCCCAAACAGGGCAGGATGTTGTCTTGGATGCCACCTTTTTGCAGGCCAAGGGACGGGATGCCTTGGCCGATCAACTCAAAGATGCTGGCATTGTGTTCCGTGGGTTTTGGGTGCAAGCCCCTGATGATTTGGCAGAGGCCAGAATGGATCAGCGGGTGGGGGATGCTTCGGATGCCACATCAGAGGTGCGTCGCAAACAAAAACAAAGCGACGTTGGTGACATCACGTGGCCCCGCCTGTGGGGGCATGGTTCAATCGAGGCGGTTTTAAAGGATATTGCAGCATGAGTGCCCGTGTGACCTTTTGGGGGGTGCGCGGATCCATTCCCTGTCCAGAATCGGATTTTATGCATTATGGGGGGCATACCTCGTGCGTCAGCGTAGAGTTGGGGGAAACTTTGTTGATTTTGGATGCAGGATCGGGCTTGCAAAAGCTGGGGCGTTCGGATTTGGTGAAACGTTATAAAACCCTACATCTTTTGTTATCCCATGCCCATTTGGATCATATCATGGGGCTGCCCTTTTTTGCCCCGCTTTATGATCCAGCCTATACGGTGCACATTTATGCCAGACCTGCCACGGGGGAAACGGTGGATGGGATTTTAAAAAAGATGCTCACGCCGCCGTTTTCGCCTGTGACCACAGAGACCTTTCGGGCGACGTTACAGTTTCATGGGTTTGGTGATGGGGACCCCCTCAGCATTGCTCACCATGCTATCGCCACCCACGCTCTCAATCACCCAGGGGGCAGCACGGGGTATCGTATTCCCACAGAAACGGGATCTCTGTGTTATATCACCGACACCGAGCATACCGTGGGGGAAACGGATCAGGGATTGGTGCGTTTTATCCAAAACAGTGATTGTTTGATTTATGACAGCATGTTTTGTGACACCAACTTTGCGCCCTATATTGGATGGGGGCATTCTACTTGGCAAGAGGGGGTGCGTCTGAAAGATAAAGCCAACATCAAAACCTTTTTTCTGTTTCATTATAGCCCCGATGCTGTGGATGAAGACCTGAGGGATCTTGAGATGCGTTTGGAAACATCCTACGGATCAAAGGTTCGTCTTGCCAAAGAGGGTCTTTGTGTTTATGTATAAAAGCCTTTTTTTAGAATCCTTTCAAGGCAACAACCAATACCCAACTTGCAATTCAACCTTAGGTTGATTTTTTGTTTTCAAAAACAGGGCATTATAGTGTTGCATATCAGGGTTTTTTGATTCATATTCACCCCCATCAGGCAACTTTAAAAAACAATCAAAAGTTGAAATTCATGAAAATCATGCATGCGATCGGCGGTGAGACCTTTGGAGGGGTAGAGAGTCATTTTGTTCGTTTGGTTACGGCTTTGCATCAAAGTGGCTTGACGCAGCATGTTGTGATGCGCCACCATCCCCAGCGCGTGGCCACCCTGAGAGCGGCGGGGGTGACGGTGACCGAAGCCCCTTTTCAGGGGTTTTTGGATGCCAAAACCCGTGATATTTTGAAACAAGAGGCCAAGGCCTTTGCCCCTGATATTGTCCAAAGTTGGATGTTTCAGGCCAGCCGTATGATGCCCGTGGGGGATTATATCCGTTTGGGGTGGTTGAGGGGTTTTCACCATTTGGAAGATTACCGTTATTGCGATCATTTGTGCGCTTTGACAAAGGGGATTGTATCATCCATTGTAGCCCAAGGATGGCCCTCAGAGCGCATTCACCAAGTCCGTCCCTTTGCCGAAGCCACGGCGGGGAAAGTGCTGCACAAGTCGGTCTATCACACGCCCCAAGAGGCCCCCGTGATTCTGGGGTTGGGTCGTTTGCATTGGCATAAAGCCTTTGATACGGTGATTCAGGCCCTCACCCAGATTCCTGATGCCTATTTTTGGTTGGCTGGCGATGGGGAGCAAAAAACGGATTTGGAAAATTTTGCAAAATCCCTAGGGGTTTTTGATCGTGTGCGGTTTTTGGGGTGGCACGAGGATCAGGCCGACCTCTATGCAACGGCGGATGTGTGTGTGTTGCCCTCCCGTTACGAGCCCTTTGGCTTGGTGATGATCGAGGCTTGGGCCCATCAAATTCCTCTGGTGGCGACGCGGGCTGCTGGACCCCGTGCCACAGCCCAAGATATGGTGGATGCGCTCTTGGTGCCCATTGATGATGTGGATGCTTTTGCTGAGGCCATTCGGCGGGTCTTAACCGACGATGTTTTGCGTGCATCTTTGGTGGCCAATGGACTCAATCACTATAAACAGGATTATACGGTGGCTTCCACAGTGGCCCAGTATCATCGACTTTATCAGGACATTTTAGATCACGGGCCGATGATTCATCGTGGATTATCACGCTTGGGACAAATAAAAGATTCCCTTTTGGCTTTGTTTCTTTCAAAGTAGAGTTCTTGTTGTGTCGCCCGCATTGTTTTTGGAGGTTTTGTGACTGTTCCGTCTTTTCAAATGACTATTAAAACGCAATATCTGAAGGATTTTTCTGTGGAAAATCCCAAGGCGCCCCATATTTTCAGTGCCCTGAAGGCCCAACCCCAAGTGACCATTCAGGGGGATGTTTTGGTCCAAGCACTGGATACGGAGCATCATGAGGTTGCCCTGCGTCTGACCCTGCAAATGATGGACGAAGCGGCCCAGCCCATGTGTATCATGGACACCCTGTATGCAGGGGTTTTTCATTTTGCCCCCGCTCTGAATGATCCCGAACATCCCATTTTGTTCATTGAAGCCCCCCGTTACCTATTTCCCTTCACCCGTCAAATTCTGGTGGATGCCACATTGCACTGTGGCTTTCCCCCTGTGTTTATACAGCCCATTGATTTTGCGGCACTGTATCATCAGCGTCAGGAACAAGCGCAGCAGGCGAGGGCAGATTCTTAAGGGCTAGGGGCCTTCAGCGCATTGGGATAAATGTTTTTTAGGGGCACGCCATGACCGTCACTGAAGTCACTGAAATTATGCGAGAGGCCCTGTGGGTAACCATTAAACTATCCCTTCCCGTTTTGTTGGTCGCTTTGATTGTGGGTCTTGTGGTGTCCTTGTTTCAGGCCCTTACGCAGATTCAGGAAATGACATTGTCCTTTATTCCCAAAATCCTATCGGTTTTTACGGCGTTGGTTTTCTTTTTCCCCTTTATGCTGACAACGTTAATGGAATATACCGTCACGCTGTTTGATCGGTTGCAGACGGTGGGTGCGCCTTAAAATAAAGGATTTCATCATGCGGCTGCCCCGTGTTCATATTGATACGGAATCCCTGATTGCCAATTACCGCACCATGCAGGGCTTAGCTCCTGCGTCCGTGTGTGGGGCGGTGGTGAAGGCCAACGGATATGGTGTGGGGTTGCTGCCTGTGGTTCCCTTGTTGGCGGGAGCGGGATGCCGTCTTTTTTATGTGGCCAGCTTGGACGAGGGCGTGGCGGTGCGGCGTCTGTTGCAAAACTATGGGGTCCCCACCCCAGATATTGCAGTGTTTCATGGGTATCTACCAGAGGAAATCCCCGTTTATAAACAATACGCCATCCTGCCCGTGTTAAAAACGCCGCAGGCGTTATCCTCTTGGTTTTCTGGGGATCATGGGCCCGCCGTTGTAGAGTGGGATACGGGCATGCATCGGTGTGGCTTGTCCCCCGCTTTGGCGGAGGAGGTCTCCCTTTTGGACCCGCAACGTTTGCATCATATCATGACCCATCTGGCGGCGGCGGATGATCCCGATCATCCGTTAAATGTTCAGCAAAAAGAATATTTTATTCATATCGCCCGCTTGTTTCCCCGTGTTCCTACCAGCATCGGGGCCAGTCATGGGATTCTGTTGGGGCCAGAGTATCACGGACGCTATGTGCGGATAGGGATTGCCCTTTATGGGGGGGTGGCGCATCCGGATATTCACCCCGTGGTGCAGGTCCACGCCCCTATTTTGGAGATGCGCACGATCGCCGCTGGCCAGAGCGTCGGTTATGGGGCCAGTTATGTCGCCCCCCGTCCCAGCCGCATCATGACCGTGGGGTTCGGGTATGCGGATGGATATTTACGGTCTTTTTCAAACACGGGGCAGGCTTTGATACAAACCAAAGATGGTACGTGTTTTGATCTGCCCGTTGTGGGTCGCGTGTCCATGGATGTGACTACATTAGACGCTACGGATTTGCCTGAATCTATGATGGCAGAGGCGGACAATGTGGTCTTTTATCATCCCCAGCAGGGGGGGATTATTGATGCTGCTCACAGGGCAGGGACCATTCCTTATGAACTCTTGACCAGCTTGCAACCAACCTTGGCGCGGTGGGTGGTCGGTGATGCATGATCAAGGATCGTTTGCGTCAGGGATGCCTAGGGCGTGTTTTGGTTTTTTGGGGCTGGTTTTTTTTGGGCTTTGCCTGTCTCATGAAACGCGTTAGCATGAAGGCATGCCCCAAGCCTAAAACACATCATGTCCCTTTCCAAAGATGACGCCCGTTACCTCTGGCATCCCTTTACGCAGCATGGGCACCCTGAAACGGCGTTTGTGCCGATTGTTTCCGCGCGGGGGGCGTTTCTTTATGATGAATCTGGATCCCCCCTGCTGGATCTGATTTCATCGTGGTGGGTGACAACCCATGGCCATAGCCATCCCGAATTGATCAAAGCCATGGCCATACAGGCGGCCAAACTGGATCAAGTCATTTTTGCGGGCTTTACCCACGAGCCCGCCGTGACTCTAGGACGGACGCTGCAACAGGCCCTCGGGCGGCGGGATGTGTGGAAACTGTTCTTTTCCGATAATGGCTCCACCGCTGTCGAGGTCGCCCTGAAAATGGCTCTGCATGCCCAAATCAACTGGGGATACCCCGAAAAAAAACGATTTCTGGCCTTTGAGGGGGGGTATCACGGCGACACCGTGGGGGCCATGTCCGTGGGGCGCAGCAGTGGATTTTTTGATCCTTATCAAAAGCTTTTGTTTCCCGTTAAAACTATAGATTATCCAGAAACATGGATGAACGATCCCGATGTTTTACATAAAGAAGAAAAGAGCCTAGAGGCTCTAACCCAACACCTAAACAGGGGAGACATTGCGGGCATGATTTTAGAGCCCCTTATCCAAGGGGCCTCGGGCATGCGGATGTGTCGCCCGACCTTTGTCAATCATGTGGTGCGCCTGTGTCAGCAGGCGGGCGTCCTTGTGATTTTTGATGAAGTTATGACGGGCTTTGGTCGAACGGGTCGATTGTTTGCCTTTCACCACTTATCAGAAGTCCCAGACATTGTGTGTTTGGCCAAAGGCTTAACGGCGGGCATGATGCCTATGTCTTTAACCTGCGCCAGTCAGGGGGTTTTTGATGCCTTTTTGTCCACCGATTTTTACCGCAGTTTGATTCATGGGCATTCCTTTACCGCCAATCCCATTGCTTGCGCCGTGGCCAATCGATCTTTATCCCTTTTTGCTGAAGATGATACGCTAAACAAAATCAAAGCCTTAGAGGGCGTGCATCACAACGCCTTGCACGCCCTCCAAAAAGCTGGTTTGGCCCATCGCCCTCGCGTCATGGGGGGGGTGGCAGCATTTGATGTAAAACATGAATATATGCCCTATAATATAGAAAAAAATCATTGGCTTAAATCCATGTTTCTCAAATCCGGCCTCGTGCTTCGTCCCTTAGGAGGGACGCTTTATGTGATGCCTCCCTATTGCACATCCCCAGAGGATTTGGAAGATGCCTATGACCGCATCACCCCTATTTTGCAGCAGGTTCAGGCATGAGCATGCCTTCTGTGATCATCAAAGGGCTAGGGATTTTGTTTGTTGTGGGGCTCTTTTGGCTGGCGCTGGGACTGTGGCATCGTGCACCGCAGCCCTCGCCTGCCGCACTGTGGCTTTCTGGCCCTGAAGCGGCTGTTTTGATTCGGACACTTGGCAAAAACAAAAATAAAAGCAGTGACCTAAATCTAAATTCCAATGTGGGGTATGCTCAAAGCAGTGATTTTTTTTTTCCTCCTGTTCGGGGGGGCAATGAGGGCCTATGGGATGGTTTGGGGATTTTATATCCTATAGAGCCCCTGCAACTGATTTATGCCCCCGCAAGAGGAGAGATTTTGTTCAACCGCTTTGTCAGTGATGTTGGCCACGTTTTGATGATCCGCCATAACAATCAAGATATCAGCGTCATCACGGGCATAGCCCAGCCCCCCTTCAAGGAAGGGGCCACAGTCGCAGGCAATCAAATTTTAGGGGTCCCTGAACCCAAAGCCAAAACCATCTTTTATATGTTACGCCGCCATGGCAAGGGCGTTGACCCGCGCAAAATGTTTGATACAGTAGATTCGCCTTTGTGATATAAGGATGATTTGACGCTTTTGGAACCCCCCTTCATGATCCCAATGCTTTCCGCCCTTTTGACTGTCTCTTTATGGTTTTCTGGCGCGGCATACGCGCAGGAGCCTGTTCAAAAAGAAACCCCGCCCGCAACCCAAGCCGCCCCCGTGGCCAATAAAAATGACTCTTTTTACGAGCAATTGAATGTTTTTGGTGAGGTTTTGGAGCGCATCCGCACAGACTACGTCAAAGAAACCAAGGAAAAAGATCTCATCGAGGCCGCTATTAATGGTATGTTGACCAGTTTGGACCCCCACTCGGCCTATCACAACGCCGAAGATTTCAAAAATATGCAGGTGGAATTGCGCGGCGAATTCGGTGGTCTTGGTATCGAAGTCACCATGGAAAATGGCCTGATAAAAATCATGAGTCCCATTGATGACACCCCCGCATCCCGCGCTGGCCTGTTGTCGGGGGATTTCATCACCCATATCGATGACAAACCTGTTGTGGGTATGGCTTTGGATGATGCTGTCAAAAAGATGCGCGGTCCCGTCAACACCAAGGTGACCTTAACCATTCGTCGGGCAGACCAAGCCCCCTTTGATGTCACCCTCACACGGGACACCATCGCCATTCAATCTGTGAAATCAGAGACCATTGATCGGGTTGGCTATGTGCGCGTGCGCCGCTTTAATGAAAACACCTTTACATCTCTGAAAACCGCGCTGGAAGGTATGGAAAAACAAACCCCCAACGTGCTGGGATATATTGTGGATCTGCGCAACAATCCTGGGGGTCCGTTGGATCAAGCCGTGTCCGTGTCGGATGCGTTCCTAGACGAAGGGGAGATTGTTTCCACCCGTGGGCGCGACCCCAAGGACATTCAACGGTTTTTTGCCAAAAAAGGCGACCTGACCCACGGCAAACCTGTGGTGGTGTTGATTAACGAAGGGTCTGCTTCCGCCTCGGAAATCGTGGCAGGCGCCCTAAAGGATCAAGGCCGCGCCATTCTCATCGGGGAAAAATCCTTTGGGAAAGGATCCGTACAATCCATCATCGCCATGCCTGGCCATGGTGCCATGCGTTTAACCACAGCGCTTTATTACACCCCCTCTGGCGTATCCATTCAGGCCACGGGCATTACCCCCGATATCATCGTCCCTATTGCCCGTTTGGAAACCCTAGACTACAAAGCCAACCGCGAATCTGATTTGGCTGGAGCCATTAAAAATGGCCAAACACCCCCCGAGCCAGCAGATACGCCAGAACCCAAACCTTCCAACAGCCCTTCCCAGAAAAACAAAGATAATCCACCCCCAAAACAAAACAACGGCACCACCACACCCGATGCCTTCACACCGCCTGAAAAACCTGCGGATGATTATCAGGTCTCTCGGGGCGTAGATCTGGTCAAGGCCCTCGCTCTGTACGCCCAGCAAAGAAAATAGGCCCCCCACGTGGCCGCCACATCTGGGGATAGTGTGGGGAAAGCCAATCCCATTGCGTGGCTTTATGCCCTGTGTGTGTATGGGAGTTTGGTGGTGTGGTGTCTTTTGCTGATTGGTGCAGAGGATGTCAGAACCGTTCCGTATGCTGCCCTGATGACCATGGGGTTGATTGGCTTTTGGCGCTATGCTTGGCTCAGCTTACATGCCATGCGGGCCCTGACATATATCCGTGGACATTTTCCCCTCTATCGTCAGGCGGCAGAGGCCCATAAACACAGCTTGTCTTTGAACGAGTATCCTTCGGTGGGATTTATTGTGCCCTGTTATAGAATGCCACCTGTTATTTTTCGGCGTGTCTTCTCCTTCCTGCTGGCAGAAGCCTACAGCTATCCTGGGGCTGTGACAATCATAGCCGCCGTAACCACGCAAGAGGAAGCCTCGTGGATTCACACCCTGTTTTCACACTATGCCAAACATAAACTGACGCTCCGTTGTGATGTTTTTGTGCAAACAGGCACGGGCAAACGGGACGCCATGGCGGATGCGTTGACACGCATGAAACAGTATGGCCCCGTGGACCGCGTCATTTTGATGGATGGGGATACGGTAATTTTGCCGGGAACCCTAGAGAAATTGGTCGGTTTTTTTGAAACACAGCCTGATTTAGGGGCTATCACCGTCGATAATCGCCCTCTTTGTATCAAAAACCATCGCTTGATTCAGGCGTGGTATAGCCTTCGCATGATTCAGCGCCACTGGCTGATGGCCTCCATGAGTGTATCCAAGCGCCTTTTGGTCTTAACGGGTCGATTTTCCATGTTTCGGGGATCACTGGCTTTTGAGGAAGGTTTTTTACAGGCCATTGCCTCCGATAGCCTCCATCACTGGCGACATGGGCGTCTGACCATGCTGACAGGGGACGATAAATCGACGTGGTTTTATACCCTGAAACAGGGGTGGTCCATGCTCTATATCCCCGATGTTGCGTGTCTTTCGCTGGAAGATCCCGTTTCCCCCCACTTTCTAACCAATGCCCGTCTGTTGATGACGCGCTGGTTTGGCAACATGCTGCGCCACAGCGATCCCGCTTTGGCCTTGGGCCCAAAACATATGCCTTTTTTTGTATGGTGGTGTTTGTTGGATCAACGCCTTTCCCCTTGGACAACCCTGATTGGCCCCACCAGTGCTTTGTTTTTAGGCATGGCTTACCACACAACCCTGATTTCCTTTTATCTGCTATGGGTTTTGATCAGTCGGACGATTTGGGCAGTTATCCTAACGCTGGTGCGCGGTCCTTTTCACCCCTATTTTCCTGCGCTGTTATTTTTTGGCCAAGTCTATGGTGCGGTGATTAAAATTCATACCACCTTTCGCCTGCATCGCCAGCGATGGACACGTCAACGTATTGACACCCCAACAGAAACAAAAGAACAACAATGGGTGGCTATTCTTTTGGAAACGGCTTCCTACTTGGCTTTTGTTCTGGGTGTGGCCCTGATATCAGAATTTTTGGTTATTCGCCTATGATAAGGCATGTTTTTTTACAATAGCCGCACCAGCGTAACGGGCGGCCGTGCCCAGCGTTTCTTCAATGCGGATCAATTGATTGTATTTGGCCAAACGATCAGTGCGGGACAGGGATCCCGTTTTGATTTGTCCCGTACCAAAAGCCACAGCCAGATCGGCAATGATAGCATCCTCGGTTTCCCCTGAACGGTGGGACATCACGGCAGCGTAACCGTGACGATGGGCCAAGTCAATAGCCTTCCATGTTTCCGTTAGCGTGCCGATTTGATTGACTTTAATCAAAATGGCGTTGGCGGCCCCGTGATCCAAACCCTGTTGCAAGCGTTTGACATTGGTGACAAACAGATCATCTCCCACCAACTGCAACCGGTGGCCGAGTGCGTTAGTCAACGCCTGCCAGCCGTCCCAATCCTGTTGATCCAAGGCATCTTCGATAGATACAATGGGATAATCGCGCGTTAGGGTTTCATAGTACGGCACCATAGCCTCAGTAGACAGGGTTAGCTTTTCGCCGTGCCAGTGATACTGACCATCCTGATAAAATTCTGACGATGCCACATCCAACGCCAAAACCACATCCCGACCACTGCGAAAACCCGCCTGCGTGATCGCAGAATCTAGTAAATCCAAGGCACTGCGTGTGGATGCCAGCGCGGGGGCAAATCCCCCTTCATCCCCCACGTTGGTGCCGAGACCCTTGGTTTTCAGGATACCTTTCAGGGCATGGAAAATCTCAGCCCCCATGCGCAGACCTTCAGAAAACGAAGGGGCCCCTACGGGCATAATCATAAATTCTTGAACATCCAAAGCGTTATCCGCATGTTGACCGCCATTGATGATGTTCATCATGGGCACTGGTAACAAAGAGGCAAAGGCCCCGCCCAAGGCGCGGTATAGGGGCACATTCTGAAAAGCCGCAGCAGCGCGGGCTGTGGCCAAAGATACGCCCAACAACGCATTGGCCCCTAGGCGCCCTTTGTTTTCTGTGCCATCCAGATCAATCAGAACCTGATCAATCCCCACTTGATCACAGGCATCCATACCGATTAAGGCATCGGCAATTTCCGTATTCACGGCCTCAATGGCCTTTAACACCCCTTTGCCGCCATAGCGTTTGGTGTCGCCATCCCGTTTTTCCACAGCTTCGTAAAGGCCTGTGGATGCGCCAGACGGCACAGCTGCGCGTCCCACAGCCCCCCCATCCAGCCGAACATCCACCTCAACGGTGGGGTATCCACGGGAATCTAAGATTTCGCGGGCGGTGATATCGATCAGGGTGCTCATGCTATATAATCTTCAAAGAGGTTGGGTCTGATTCCAGCAGGGATGGTGGGCCTGAGTGGACTCGAACCACCGACCTCACCCTTATCAGGGGTGCGCTCTAACCAGCTGAGCTACAGGCCCATACGCTATGCCAAAAGCATACAGGAAAGCATAGTTATCACTTTTCCCTCTGGGGATCAAGCACCTTACGCATTTTTTTCTTGCGTTTTGTTTTCGGGGACGGCATAACCGTGTTCTGTTGACGAGATCTTCAATGACTTGGTGGTTGTAGCGGGCGGAGAACACCTGATCCCATTCCGAACTCAGAAGTGAAAACGTTCAGCGCCGATGGTACTGCACCTTAAGGTGTGGGAGATTAGGTCGCTGCCAAGTCTTTGAAGATCTTGACTTTGAGTCTCTCCCCTTTATGGGTATCCTCTGTTTAGTGTTTCTGCGATTTGCGGGTGTAGCTCAGGGGTAGAGCGCAACCTTGCCAAGGTTGAAGTCGAGGGTTCGAATCCCTTCACCCGCTCCAAACGCATGAAATCTTTTTTTTCCAGTGTTTTCATGATCTGGCCACTGGCCTGAGAACACCCTCGGGAAGCGATGTCCCGTCACCCTAGGCGCCCAACACTATGCGAAGTTCCCAGACTGCTACGACCCCAAGGGGGGGCTTGTGCATGGTTCTAATCAGAACTTGACCATATCGCCCACATCATGAACAATACTCCACAGCAATGCCTTGATGACCCAAACCCTAACGGGGCATTGTCCGCATGCCCTCATAGGGCAGCGCTGATATCATATTTTTTAAAGGAGTTTTCTATGCCCACCACCGCCAAAGTCCGCAAAATCTTGTCCTATTATGAATCCGATACCCCAGGAACGCGCGCTAATTTAGCGCGGATGCTGATGGCGGGGCGTTTGGGGGGCTCGGGGAAATTGTTGATTCTGCCCGTGGATCAAGGCTTTGAACATGGCCCCGCCCGCAGCTTTGCTGTGAATCCCGATGCCTATGACCCACATTATCACTATCGCTTGGCCGTGGATGCAAAGCTTTCCGCCTACGCTGCCCCGCTGGGCATGCTAGAGGCTGGCGCGGCTACCTTTGCTGGTGACATTCCCCTGATTTTAAAAATGAACAGTGCCAATTCACTAGCGGCCCACCCTGATGGACCAGATCAGGCCGTAACGGCCTCCATCGGGGATGCTCTGCGTTTGGGATGTTCGGCGGTGGGCTTTACCATTTACCCAGGATCTGATCGCTGTTACGAGATGATGGAAGAAATTCGCCAACTCAGTGAAGAAGCCAAAAGCGTTGGTCTCGCCGTGGTCATCTGGTCCTATGCACGGGGCAACGTGAGCAAAACGGGGGAAACAGCCTTGGACATCATCGCTTACGGTGCCCATATGGCTACCTTGATGGGGGCGCACATTATCAAGGTGAAATTGCCCACAGAGGCCATAGAACTGCCCGCCGCCAAAGCCGTTTACGAAAAACAAGACATACCCGCCGCCACACAAGCGCAGCGCGTCGCCCATATCATGCAATCCTGCTTTGCGGGACGACGCATGGTTGTGTTTTCTGGGGGGGAATCCAAAACCTTAAACGACGTTTACCGCGATGTTCACGCCATTTATGATGGCGGGGGCACAGGATCCATCATGGGCCGTAATGCCTTTCAACGCCCCCGTACCGAAGCCCTAGCCATGCTCAATTACATTCAGGAGATTCTGTTGGGGCGCGGCGAGGCCTCTCAAAACGCTCTGCCAAGCCCTTTGTCAGCTCGCGCATGACAATGGCGTGGCGGTTTGGGCCATAGTAATCCCGTCTTTGCCCTATGGGTTTAAAGCCAAGGCTTTGATAAAGGGACAGGGCTGGCGTGTTGGTGGCCTCGACCTCAATAAACATTTGTTTTTTCAGGGTTAAAGGCGTTTGCATCAAACGGCGGGCTATGCCCTGACGGCGATACAAAGGCGCCACGACCAAAAGCAGAACATCCTGATGATCGGGGGCATCTTGGATTAGAACAAATCCAGCAATCTGTCCCTCACACACGGCAACCCAAGCCATGTTTTGATTCACCCAAGCCGTGAATTCCGAGTTCCGAAAAGGAGAAAGCCCTGTTTTCTGATGTAACATCCAAAGCGCGGGCAGATCATCGTCATGGTGGGGACGGATCAGCATGGGGATAGCCTGATGATGATGTTTGCCCCCTTAGGGGTATCGGTGGCCAAACGCAAAGGGTGTCCGTGGCGTTTGGCGATGTCTTCGGCGATAGAAAGGCCTAGGCCGACATGGCCTTCCCCAATAGTGCGCTCGTCCTCCAGACGCACAAAGGGGGTTTTGGCCCGCTCAAAGGCCTCTGGGGTCAGTCCTGGACCATTGTCGCCAACCGTAATGTCCACAAACCTCTTGTGATCCTGAACGCTAACGGTGCACAGGGTGCCGTAAGTCAGGGCGTTGTTCATCAGGTTCACCAAACACCGCCGCAACAATAGGGGCTTCGCGCGGACATGGATGGGATGGCTGGGTAGAATCTTAAGGGGCTTTGGATGAAAAGACACTGCCAAAGATGCCAAAAAGGAAGAGATCTCCACGCATTGCCAATCTTCCCCCTGATCATCCCGCGCAAAAGCCAAATAGGAATCGATCATGGCCTGCATTTCCAAAACATCAGGCAGCATGTCGTGTTTGATGTCTTCGGGCGTCATTTCCAAAGCGAGGCGCAGGCGGGTTAGAGGCGTGCGAAGATCATGGGAAATGCCCGCCAGCATTTCTGTGCGCTCCGCCACATGCTTCAGGATATTATCCTGCATGATGTTAAAAGCGCGTGTCGCTTTACGGACTTCTAGGGCACCGCGGGGTTTTAGACGTTTTGGTTTGCCTTCTTGACCAAAGATCTCTGCGGCCGTGGCCAAATCCCGAATGGGGTGCATTTGGTTACGCATAAATCCCCACGCCACCAAAACCAATAGGATGCACAGGCCAACAGACCAAAGCACATAAACAAAAACCGTACTGGAAAAAATCTTTTTGGGTGTCGTGCTGAGCGTGATGTGATGATGGGGCAAAACCACCGTTACCGTGACCCAGTTTTTGCTGGTTTCTACGGTTAAGGGATAGGGCAGGCGATTTTCTAACTCTCGGCGTAGCATCCCTTCCTGATCAAAGAGGGAGGCGATCCAGCTCAAAATACTTTGCCTACCATCGACACCAGAGGACGATGTGCTGCGTATAAACTGAATATCCAAGGCGTCGGCCATGTCGGGGACATGGGGATAGCCTTTGGCCTCTGCCTGAACCAGCATGACCATTTCGTTGGCCAAGGTGACGGCTAGGCGCCTTTCAAGCGTATCCCAATGATGGTTGAAAAAAATATAACTGGTGGCCCCTTGGGCCAAAATGATGGGCAGGGCCATAATCAAAAAGGAACGGCCCAAAAGGCTTTGGGGCGACATTTGCCGCAAAAAACGGGAAAGGTGAGTCAATGGGCGTAAAAAAAAGGGGGCCCCGCGACCCCCTTGATTGTTAGGCGGATTTTTTGTCGTTTTCATTGACCTCTTCAAAATCAGCATCAACGATATTTTCGCCTTGGTTGGTGTTAGAGGACTGGGCAGGGGCTGGATTGTCCTGCTGGGCCTTGTACATAGCTTCGCCCAATTTCATGGTGGCTTGGGCCAGTGCGTTGGTTTTTTCTGTGATCAGAGACACATCGTCGGTTTCCCGCGCTGCTTTCAGGTCGGTGATGGCCGTTTGAATCGCCTGTTTTTCAGCATCCGAAACGTGGGATCCGTACTCGGCCAAATTTTTCTCGGCAGTTTGGATCAAGGTTTCTGCTTGGTTGCGATGTTCCACAAGCTCACGTTTCTTTTTGTCCGCTTCGGCGTTGGCTTCGGCATCTTTGATCATCGTTTCGACATCCGCATCGCTCAAGCCACCAGAGGCTTGGATACGGATCTGTTGCTCTTTGTTGGTGGCTTTATCTTTGGCCGAAACATTGACAATGCCGTTGGCATCGATGTCAAAGGTGACCTCGATTTGGGGCATGCCGCGGGGGGCGGGGGGAATGCCCATCAGATCAAATTGCCCCAGCAGTTTGTTATCGGCCGCCATTTCCCGCTCGCCCTGAAACACACGGATGGTGACGGCATTCTGGTTGTCCTCGGCGGTGGAAAAGACTTGGCTTTTCTTGGCAGGAATGGTGGTGTTGCGCTCAATCAGGCGGGTGAACACACCGCCCAAGGTTTCAATCCCTAGAGACAGCGGCGTGACGTCCAACAACAGAACATCTTTCACATCACCCCGCAAAACCCCCCCCTGAATCGCGGCACCGATGGCCACCACTTCGTCAGGGTTAACGCCTTTGTGGGGTTCTTTACCAAAAAAGGCTTTGACCAACTCTTGGACTTTGGGCATCCGTGTCATGCCCCCCACCAAGATCACTTCATCAATGTCAGAAGGTTTCAGATCGGCATCTTTGAGAGCGGCCTTGCAAGGCTCCATGGTGCGTTGCAAAAGGTCCTCGACCAACGATTCTAGCTTGGCACGGCTCAGGGGGACATTCAAGTGCTTTGGCCCCGTTTGATCGGCGGTGATAAACGGAAGGTTGACATCGGTTTGCACAGAGCTGGATAGCTCAATTTTGGCTTTTTCCGCGGCCTCTTTCAGACGCTGCAGGGCCAAAGGATCCGCTTTTAGGTCGATCCCGTTGTCTTTTTTAAATTCTGCCGCCAGATAATCAATGATCCGGTTGTCAAAATCTTCACCGCCCAAGAATGTATCGCCGTTGGTGGCTTTGACTTCGAAAACACCGTCCCCAATTTCCAAAACGGATACGTCAAAGGTTCCGCCCCCCAAGTCATAAACAACAATTTTACCGCCAGATTTTTTATCCAGACCATAAGCCAAGGCAGCGGCGGTGGGTTCGTTGATAATCCGCAGGACATCCAGACCCGCAATTTTTCCAGCATCTCTGGTCGCTTGACGCTGGGCATCGTTAAAATAGGCGGGAACGGTAATGACGGCCTGCGTGATGGTTTCGCCCAAATACCGCTCGGCGGTGTCTTTCATTTTTTGCAGGATAAAGGCACTGATCTGGCTGGGGGAATAGGGCGTGCCTTCGGCCTCAACCCAAGCATCGCCATTGTTGCCCTTGATAATACTATAGGGCACCAGACCTTGATCCTTTTGGGTTAAAGGATCGTCAAAACGGCGACCAATCAGACGCTTGACGGCAAAAATGGTGTTTTTATGGTTGGTGACGGCCTGCCGTTTGGCGGGTTGACCCACCAGACGCTCTCCCTTAGCAAAGGCCACGATAGAGGGGGTTGTGCGAGCGCCCTCAGCGTTTTCAATCACAACCGTTTGATTGCCGTCCCGAAAAGCCACACAAGAGTTTGTGGTTCCCAAATCAATTCCAATAATTTTTGACATAGTGTTTCCTTGTTTAAAGCGTCATCAACGTGCTTGCACTTGATAACCAATATGGGGGAAGTGTTTTCAGGTTTCAAGGGGAACGCACCACAAACTCTTTTAGCATCATGGCCTGTGGGGCATAGCCTTTTGCCAAGGACACCTTTTTTCAAAGCCCTTTGCCACAGATGAACCTTGGCCTATACTGGCGCTATGGTGAACATACCCGATGAGTTTTTGGAACGTTTGCGCGAATCCGTGCGGATCGAGGATGTCATTCGCGCCCGCATCCCCCTGAAAAAAGCAGGGCAGGATTATAAAGGGCTATGCCCCTTTCATCAGGAAAAAACCCCGTCCTTTCACGTCATCCCCAACAAACAGTTTTTTCATTGCTTTGGCTGCGGCGCCAGTGGTGATGTGATTAAATTTGTGAAGGATTTTGACAAAGGGGGCTTTTTGGCGGCGGTGAAAACACTGGCGGATGTGGCGGGCCTGCCCATGCCCAAAGCCGACGCCCCGCCCCCATCGGCAGAAGAAACCCGCTATTTTGCCCTGTATGAACAGGCCAGTGCGTTCTATCACCACACGTTGGCCAGCGATGGTCGCGTCCAACAATACCTGACCCAGCGGGGCATCAATGCCATCAGCGTGAAGCACTTTTTTTTGGGATACGCCCCTGATGTGTGGGATGCCCTCAGCCGATTTTTGATGACCAGAGATCATCGTCCCCACGATATGGTGGAGGCGGGGCTGTGCGTACAAAAAGACCCAAACCGCCCCCCCTTTGACCGTTTCCGACGCCGCGTGATGTTTCCCATCCACAATCGCCAAGGCAAAATTGTGGCTTTTGGCGGACGTACCCTGCCTGGGGAGGCCCTGACAGACCACGCCGATGCCCCCAAATACCTCAATTCCCCAGAAACAGAGCATTTTCAAAAAAACCGCATGTTGTATGGGCTGTTTCAAGCTTTACCCACCCTCAGAAAAACCCGCCGCGCCACGGTGGTGGAGGGGTATACGGATGTTATTTTGTTACACCAAAACGGTTACACCGATGCCGTTGCCCCGTTGGGAACGGCCTTTACAGAAACCCAGATATCCCTCCTATGGTCCGTGGTGGATCAGATTGTGGTGTGTTTTGATGGGGATACCGCTGGCATGCGAGCGGCAGAGCGGTGCATTCAGCGCATTTTGCCAGATTTACGCCCTGAAAAATCCCTAACCATTATGATGATGGATGCTGGCGAAGACCCCGCCAGTCTGATGGCCGCAGGGGGGCAGGCTCGCTGGGAACAAATGCAAAGCCGCACCCTATCCATTCTGGATTTTTGGATGTGGATTCACCGCCAAGCCTTGGCCGGATCGGGACACGACCGCGCGGCCCTGATGAAACGCTTGCTTGCGGATTGCGATGCTATTCGGGATCCTGACCTAAAAGCCTTTTATAAACAAGACCTGCGTGATCGTTTTTACCAAGCACGACGCGCCCCTTTGGGTTTGTCAAAAAAACAACCCTTCGCCGCCCGTTCGGATGGCCCTCTGCCCTCCCCCAAGGTGAATTTGGATCGGGCATGCTGCGCCCTGTTGGCGGATTTGGCCCACCATCCTGAATGGCTAGAGGACGCAGCGGAGATTTTGGGGCATTTGACATTCCCCAACCCCCTGATCGAAGACATTCGGGCCCGCGTGGTGAAGGGAGCCGTGCAAGGCCTTGACAACGCCGCAGACAAACCCTATATGGATCAGTCCCCGTGGATTCACCAAGCGCTGAAAGCACTGGAACTTTGGAATTCGGACTCTGTCATGCCACAGCTGTTTTTAACGCCATCTCATGACGTTTATGATCTTTGGCACGAAAGCTGCCTACGGCTGAAACGGACCCTAGAACACTCGCGGTCTCGACAAAAAAACGCAAAGCCACCCTTGCCATGAAACCTTTTTTTCATGATTTTCTGAACTAATCATACCTAACCCCCGATTGGAGCCCTTGATCCCCTTTATGGCTGAAAAAAAACATTTGGATACCATGGACACTGAAGACAATTTGGGATCTTCCGAGATCCTGACTTTCGAAGAATCCTTTAAAAAACTTCGCAAAATTGGGAAGGCCAAGGGGTACATCACCTATGACCAGCTGAATGATATTTTACCCACAGAGGCGTTTTCTTCTGAACAAATCGATGAAGTGATTGCCAAAATCGGCGCCGCAGGCATCGATATCGTCGATGACGATGATCTGGAGGGCCTAGAGGAAGAGGAAACCGCTACAACCAAACGTCGCAAAGTCACCGACGATGATGACACCAAAGATGAAGCCCCTGCTGAAACCTTTGTGGGGGAAGAACGCACATCGGGCAACATCGATGATAGCTCCGTATCCCACTATGATGATCCCGTACGGGTTTATCTTTCTGAAATGGGTAACAAGCTGTTATCCCGCGAGGACGAAGTGACCATCGCCAAACGTATTGAGGCGGGTCGCGAGCGCATGATTGGGGGTATCTGTGAAAGCCCTTTAACCATGCTAGCCATCAGTGCTTGGTATGATGCGTTGACTGAAAACAAAATTATGCTGCGAGATGTCATTGATTTAGAGGCAACCTATGGTGCCGATGGAGAAACATCTGCGGATTTGATGGAAAGCTTGCTGCCCGCTGATGACGTGAAACAAGACGACGCCCTCTCGCCCACCGAAGATGTCCGTCCGGAACTGGAACCAGCAGTGGAACCCCCCGCATCGGAAGAGGCTGAAGCCCCTCTGGAAAAATCTCCCCGAGACGTCGATGAGGACGAAGACGAAGACGACGATGGAGATGGGGATAGCGAGGGTTTCGGCGTCTCTCTCTCTGCCATGGAAGAGCGCCTAAAGCCCCAAGTTTTGGAAACATTTAAAAAAATCAGTCTGGTTTACGAAGATTTGCGGGCCCTGCAGGAAAACCGCATTGACCTTTTGCAAAAAGGTCAAGCCTTGCAGACCCAAGACGAAGAGGCCTACACTCTGAAACACAAAGAAATCGTCGCCCTGCTGGAAAGCATCCATCTGAACAACGAACGTTTAGAACAGTTGGTGGAACAGCTTTACGGTATGAACAAATCCCTGATGCAGCAGGAAGGAAAACTGTTGCGCCTAGCGGAAAAATGCAAAATCAAACGCAGCGATTTTTTACAGAGCTATTTTGGCTCTGAACTGGACCCAACGTGGGTGGATCGCATGGCGGATCGCAAATCCAAACCTTGGCAATTGTTTATTGAAAAATACTGTGATGAAATCACCGCAACACGGGAAATGATTTCCGAAATTTCGGCCCAAAGCGGCCTGCCTATTTCGGAATTTCGCCGCGTTGTGCAAACCGTCCAGCGGGGCGAGCGAGAATCCAACCGCGCCAAAAAAGAAATGATCGAGGCCAATCTGCGTCTGGTGATCTCCATTGCCAAAAAATACACCAACCGAGGGCTTCAATTTCTGGATTTAATCCAAGAGGGCAACATCGGCTTGATGAAGGCCGTGGATAAATTTGAATACCGTCGAGGATACAAATTTTCCACCTACGCCACGTGGTGGATTCGTCAGGCCATCACACGATCCATCGCCGATCAGGCCCGAACCATTCGTATCCCTGTTCATATGATTGAAACCATAAACAAAATCGTGCGCACATCACGCCAGATGATGCATGAAATTGGCCGCGAGCCCACGCCCGAGGAATTGGCTGTCAAGCTGCAAATGCCGCTGGATAAAGTCCGCAAGGTCATGAAAATCGCCAAAGAACCCATCAGTCTGGAAACGCCCGTGGGGGACGAAGAAGACAGCTCCCTTGGGGATTTTATTGAAGATAAAAACACCATCATCCCCTTAGATGCCGCCATCCATGCCAACCTGAAGGACACCACCACCAAAATTCTCTCCACCCTAACCGCCCGAGAAGAGCGGGTATTGCGGATGCGTTTTGGTATTGGTATGAACACCGACCACACACTAGAGGAAGTGGGCCAACAATTCTCCGTCACCAGAGAGCGTATCCGGCAGATCGAGGCCAAAGCCCTACGGAAACTCAAACACCCCTCGCGATCTCGTCAGCTGCGGAGTTTTTTGGATACGTAGGATTTTCCATGGTTTTGTATGATCAGCCTCCTCTATTGATTGTTTGGAAAGGTTTGTCTGCTATAGTGTCTTGTTATAAAAGACTGGTTTTTTGTCCTCAAGGGACTCTCTTCCCATCGGCTTGGCCTTTGCTTTGTGTTAAGGAGCTCTATGATTATTGATCCCCAAGATGCGTTTAGCCAAAAAATGGCCGAGCTTCTGATTTCCAAAATGACCCATGATTTGGCGGGGCCCATTGGGGCCACTGAAAATGGGCTAGAGCTTTTGGAGGAAGATGGCGCGTTTGCATCCGACGCCTTGGCCATTGCCCGCCAAAGTGCGCGGAATGTATCCTCGCGTCTTCGGTATTATCGCTTGGCCTATGGCTCCAGCATGGCGTGCCAAACCATGGATCCCAACAGCATTAAAAAAACCGTAGAGGCCTTTTTTGGGTCCGATCGGAAAGTGGACATTACCTTTAGCGAAATTAACGAAATCCTGCCCAAGGAACTGACCAAATGTTTATTGAATATGATTTTATGTGCCAAGGATGCCCTGATGTACGGGGGAAAAATGCATATTGATTGGACAACACAGCATATTCGCATTGCCTTAACCAGCATTGATCCCGCAAAGCCGTTAAAAACAGGAACCTTGGCCCTCGTGAACAAAACAACACGATTGCCAGAGGATTTGAGTGCCTATACAGTGCAAGCATGGTATACAGGATACTATGCCTTTTCCCAAGGTATGCATATGCAGTGTGATGTCGCCGCACCCGATCAGATGATCTTTGAGGTGCGGGCACCGCAAACATAGGAGCCATCGCCATGGATGACGGACTATTACAGGATTTTTTGGTGGAAACCACCGAAAGCATTGAAAAGATTGATCAAGATCTGTTATCCTTGGAAAAAGATCCCAACAATCCTCCCCTGATTGACAGCATCTTTCGCCTGATGCACACCATTAAGGGAACGTGTGGGTTTTTGGAATTAAAACGCCTTGCCAGTTTAGCCCATGCGGCGGAAACCCTGCTTGGCAAAATGCGCGATGGCGAAAAACCCATCACGCAAGAGCCCATTTCCCTGATCCTAGAGGCCATGGATCAGGTCAAATTTATCATCGCCGTTTTGGAAGACGATAAAACGGAACCAGCGGGGGACGACAAGCCCTTGATTGCCAGTTTGGATGCCATGAGTAGCGGGGACATCGGCCCCTTGGCTCTGGAAGCACAGACCCTAGGCCCAGCCCCAGAGCCCGAGGCCCCCTTGGCCCTAGAAAAGCCAGAGCCTATATTGGAAATACCAACGCCCGCCCCCGTCAAGGCTGTTGCCAAAGCCCCCACCCCTGAAAAAACCAAACCCGAGAGCAAACCTGAAATCAAAAGACCCGCCGCTGAGGAAGCCCCAGACGACAAAGGCAGCTCTGCTGTGGATCAAACCATTCGGATTCGGGTGGATTTGGTGGAATCTCTGATGAATTTGGTGGGGGAATTGGTCTTAACCCGCAATCAGTTGTTGCAGTTGATGCGTCAAGAGCAGGACAATCTATCGGTTTTTGCCACACCTTTACAGCAGCTTTCCCATGTCACATCGGAATTGCAGGACGGGATTGTTCAGGCGCGTATGCAGCCAGTGGGCAATGCATGGAAAAAATTACCGCGTATTGTGAGGGATCTCAGTGTTGAGCTGGGCAAAAAAATGGATTTGGTTCTGGTGGGGGAGGAAACCGAACTGGACCGTCAAGTCATTGAAATGATCCGTGATCCATTGATTCATATGGTCAGAAATGCTGCGGATCATGGTATTGAAACACCCGCAGAGCGTCTGGCCGCTGGTAAACCAGAAGCAGGACAAATTCACCTGCAGGCCCGTCACGAAGGGGGGTATATTGTTATGACCCTGAAAGACGATGGCCGTGGATTAAACATCGAGGCCATTAAGAAAAAAGTCCTAGAAAAAGGCCTGTGTTCCCCAGAAAAACTGGCAGATATGGAGGATGAAAAAATCCAACAATTTATTTTTGCCCCAGGGTTTTCTACAGCCGCCACACTCACCTCTGTGTCTGGTCGTGGGGTGGGCATGGATGTGGTTTGCACCAACATCGAACGCATTGGCGGTGTGATCCAAATGGCATCACAGCAGGGGCAGGGATCCACGTTTACGATTAAAATCCCCCTGACGCTGGCTATTATTTCAGCCATGATTGTGGGCATAGGGGGCCAACGGATGGCCATTCCACAGCTCGGTGTTAGTGAGCTGGTACGCATCACACCCCAGTCCGATCAGAAAATCGAGTTTATTAAAGGTGCCCCCGTTTTGCGGTTACGCAACAAACTGTTGCCCCTTGTGGATTTGCGGGCCCTATTACAATTAGAATCGGTAAAACCAGAGGGGGCCAGCCCCACAACATTTATCGTTGTTGCCCGTGTTGGGGCCAGTCACTTTGGTATGGTTGTGGATCGTGTGTTTGACACAGAAGACATTGTGGTTAAGCCCCTCGCCCCCATTTTACAAAATTTGAGTGTTTTTTCTGGCAACACTATCCTTGGCGATGGTCAGGTGATTATGATTTTGGATACCAATGGCATAGCCCAAACACTGGGTGATACCCTTACGGGTCAGGATGCGGGACCTGCGGTGCCTGCCTCAAAAAAAGCCATTGCGTCTAATTTAGAAGAACAGGTGTCCTTGCTGGTGTTCCGCGCTGGCACAAAAACCCTGAAAGCCATTCCTCTGGCTATGATTGCGCGTCTAGAGGAAATCGATTTAAAAACATTGGAATATACCACCGATAAACCCGTGTTGCAGTATCGGGGAAGTTTGATTCCTATTGTGACCATTTCGGGTGATTATCATTTACCCGAAGAGGGGATTGCCCCCATGCTGGTTTTCAACACCAAAAAACAAAGCGTTGGGATGATTGTGGATGAAATCATTGATATTGTTCAGGCGCCCATGCATTTAACCTTGCCCAGTGAGGGCACGGGGATCCTCGGAACACTGATTATCAACAACCAAGCCACAGATATTGTGGATGCGTACCATCATATGCACAAAGTTGTGAACACATGGCAGGATTCTATGCCCGTATCGGCCAAGGGGTCCTTTTCTCCCGCATCATCCAAACGGGCGCAAAGAATTTTGTTTGTGGACGACAGTGCCTTTTTTCGCAATCTTTTGACCCCCATGTTGGAAACCGCAGGGTACACGGTTTTGGGATTTGAGGCTGCGGCGGATGCTCTGCGGGCGCTAAAATCCGATCCAGATACCATAGATTTAATTCTCAGTGACATTGAAATGCCAGAAATGAACGGCTTTGCCTTTGCTAAGGCGGTGATGGAAGATTCTGCCCTGCAAAGCATTCCCTTGATTGCCTTTACCGCCCATGTCAACAGTGATATGACCATCAAGGCTCGGAAAGCTGGTTTTCGGGAATGTGTCGCAAAATTTGATCGGGAAGGTTTGTTATCCCATATCGCCCATTTTTTAGGTCATCATTCTGTGGCGGCGTAGATTTATGAAAACCGAAAAACACGTTCTTTTTTCCATTGGCAGTCAAATGTTTGCCATGTCTGTTGCGGATGTTACAGATGTTCTACATGACCCAGTATCCACACGCGTCCCCTTGGCTGCCTCTGAGATTGTTGGTGTTTTGAACATGCGTGGGCATATCGTAACGGTTTTGGATATGCGCGTACGCCTGAACATTCAAGATGATAAACCAAAACCCGACATTGATACCCCCATGTGCATCGTTGTGGTGTTTCGGGGTACGCGTTACGGATTCATGGTGGATTATGTTCATGATGTTGTTGATTTTTCATCGTCGCTGGCTGCCCCTGTGCCGCCATCTTTGGATCCCTCTGTTCGCTCTATGGCCATAGGGGTTTATCAACATCAGAAGCATCTGGTATTGGCCCTAGATATTACAAAAGTTGTGGGAACTTCGGAAACCTTGGCGGCCTGATGCGCGTTATTTCCTCTCTTTGTATTTATTGTGGGTCCTCCAAACCCCAGCCCCGTCACCAAGAGCAGGCGGAGGCTTTGGCCGATATTCTGGTGAGCCAAGGGATTGATATGGTTTATGGGGGCGCCCGCGCTGGCCTGATGGGCTTTACAGCGGATGCCGTGTTGTCCCGTGGGGGGCGTGTGATTGGGATTATTCCCGAATATCTGGATAAATACGAAATCGGCCACACGGGTGTGACAAAATTACATATTGTGGCCAACATGCATGTCCGCAAAATGATGATGTTTGATTCGTCGGATGCCTTTCTGGTGTTTCCGGGGGGATATGGGACAATGGACGAAATGTTTGAAATGCTCACATGGCGTCAACTGGCCATGCATGATAAGCCCATTATCGTGGTGAATGTTGATGGGTATTGGGATCCCTTGGTGACTTTGCTGAATCATATTGTCCAACAAGGGTATGCCAAACCAGAAACCAAAAACCTTTTGCACATTATCCCCGATGTGTCCCACATGATGGGTGTTTTTAAAGATATGCCGCCTCCAGATCCAAGCCCGCCTAAGGTTTGGTTGCAGGCCTAAGCGTTCACCGCTGGGGCTCACGACATCATTTTTTTCAAATACGCGATTTGCTTTAAAAATTCCCGCATGGGCATGGCGGGGCGACCCCCAACAGATTGATGATCAGGCACATCGCGCATGACACCACTGCCAGCGGCAATTTTGACGTGATGCCCGATGGTGATATGACCCACAATCCCCACTTGGCCCCCGATATGGACATGATGGCCCACGGCCGTGCTGCCAGAAATCCCGACTTGGGATACAATGATGCTGTTTTCTCCAACGGTAACGTTATGGCCAATTTGCACCAGATTATCAATCATGGTCCCCCGTCCAATCACCGTATCGGGGCCAGATCCTCTATCGATACAGGTGTTGGCCCCAATATCCACATGATCCTCTAGGATCACGCGCCCCAACTGGGGAATTTTGGTGGGGCCGATTCCGTGATGAAATGATGGGGCAAACCCAAAACCCGCCTGTCCAATCCGCGCCCCTGAATGCAAAACCACATGATCCCCCACCAAAGCATGGGTGACTGTGACTTGGGGGAACACCCAACAAAACGAACCCACCTGCACACCCTCGCCGATATAGGCTTGGGCCATAATCACGGTGTGATCCCCGATGTGAACACCCTTTTCAATAATCACCTGCGGCCCGATCATACAGCCTTTGCCAATCACGGCGCCCTCCGCCACAATGGCTGAAGGATGCTGAAAGGATTCCTGCGGATACGCTGGCGCGGGATAAAATAACCCTGCCGTTTTGGCATAGGCCAAATAGGGCTGATCCGTTACCAAGGCCACCGTAGCCTGCGGCAGGGCGGGGGCCAAATCGGCCGCGACAAAGCACGCTCCTGCTTGGGTGGTGGACAGATGCTGAACATATTTCCGATTGCTCAGAAAGGTGACATCGGTGGGGCCAGCATGGGCAATGGGAGCCACGTTGTGAATCGAAAGGGTTAGCGGGGTCCCCTCCAGAACCTGCACCCCCGTGGCGGTAACAATCTCCGCCAGAGAAACGCTGTTTTTTTTGGGAAAAAAACGGGGATCAATCATGGAAATCTTTTTTCCTTGGGTTTCTTCAACGCTCCCCTTATAAAGCCATAACCGCATGTTGGCAATATGACCCTGACTTTGTATCAAATTTTTTGTGATGTTCCCGCCGAACAGGCGCACGCTGTGGAGGATTTTTTCAGCCAACACGCTGATGCCACCACATGTTTTGCCCTGAATGACGAAGACACCCATTTTCGCATCACGGCCCTGCGCGGTACACCTTGGCGAAAAGAGGCCATCCAGACAACTTTGGAGCTTCTTTTTATATCCATGAACTGGACCCCATGCCCTGTATTAGCAACAGAAACCCTAACCCCCCGCGATTGGGTGCGTGAAAATCAACAATCCTTCCCCCCCATTGCCTGCGGCCCCTTGATCATCGAAGCCACACACGGCCCCAAAGCCCATCGTTTTTATCAACATCGCCTTACCATCGATGCCGCTACAGCCTTTGGCACGGGCCGTCATGGAAGTACCTTGGGGTGCCTGAAAGCCTTGTTGTTTTTAAAAAAACAAGGCTTTCGCCCCCAGAATCTAGCGGATGTCGGTACAGGGACGGGGATTTTGGCTTTGGCAGCGGCAAAATTATGGCCACAAATGCCCATCATGGGTACGGACATTGACCCCCATGCCATTGCTCAATCCCATCACAATCGCCGCCTGAATCGCGCCCCCCTAAACACCATGACCTTTCGCCGCTGTGTGGCAACCCATATCGTTTTGCCCCCACAGGATTTGGTTTTGGCCAATATCCTAGAGGGGCCTCTGTTTCGCCTAGCCAAGGATTTCTCGGGTATGGTCAAGATCGGGGGCTATTTGATCCTAAGCGGATTTTACACCTATCAACAAACGCGCCTGCGACGGGTGTTTGCGGCCTTTGGCTTTTGCCATGAACGGGGTTTTGTCAATGAACGCTGGCAAACGTTGGTACTGAAAAAGGTGCATCATGGATAAAACAGCCATTTTAGCAGGACAGGGATCCCTGCCGGCCTTGCTTGCCAGTCATTTGGGGCCAGAAGGCTGCGTTGTGGTCTGCTTTGAAGGGCAACCCCCCTCTACCCTATCCCATCCTGACATTCCCCATGTTGTCTTACCCATGGGGAAAATCCAACGCATTATAGATACGCTAAAAGAGTTTCATGTTCACCAAGTGGTCTTTGCTGGTGCCATGCAGCGCCCCAATTTATCCGATGTAGCCGTGGATTTTCGGGGTGCCAAAGTTTTGGCCAAGCTGGCCCTGCGCCGAACGCGGGGAGATAATGCCCTGTTGTGTTTGTTGATGGAAGAGCTGGAAAAAGACAATCTCATCGTTGTGGGGGCGCACACCGTACGGCCAGATTTAACCCCTCAAACCCCTTTTTTGGGCAAACACAAACCCAGCCCAGCCCATCAACAAGATATTGATTTGGGTTTTGACGTGTTGGCGGCCCTGTCTGAGTTTGACATGGGCCAAGCGGTGATCGTCCGAGAAGGCCAGGTTTTGGGCATTGAGGGCATCGAGGGCACCGATGCCCTGATCCAGCGCCTAAGCCCCTATACCCAAAAGAAACGCAAACACAAGGCCGTTTTGATCAAAGCCCCAAAACGGCACCAAGATTTGCGTCTGGATATGCCTACCATCGGTTTAGACACCCTAAAACGCATGCAGCAGGCCGATTTGGGGGGGGTAGCTTTGCGGTTGGGCACAACCCTCATCTTGGATCAACCAGACGTCGTCGCCTTGGCCGATGCTGAAGGCATGTTTGTCGCCAGCCTATGAAAACCATTGTCATCTTAACAGGCGAAACCTCTGGCGATACCATCGCCAGTCATTTGATACGGGAATTGCAGGAACGCGCCCCAGGGGCGTTTGCTTTTTACGGCATCACAGGCCCCCAGATGCGGGCAGCAGGGTGCGAAACATTTCACAATCAAAACGATCTGAATGTCATGGGACTGGCGGAGGTTTTGCCCCACATTCCAAAAATTCTAGGCATTATACGCGAAACACGACAAAAAATCTTAGCCCTGAACCCTGATATGGTCATCAGCGTGGATGCGCCAGACTTTACGCTGCGCGTTATGAAGTCATTGAAAAAATCGAGGGATCAGGGAAAAATCAAAAGCATCTTAATGCACTACGTTGCCCCGTCTGTGTGGGCATGGAAAGCGTATCGGGCAAAAAAACTATCCCGCATTGTGGATCATTTGCTGTGTCTTTATCCCTTTGAGCCGCCCTATTTTACCATTCATGGCCTGCCCACCACCTGCACAGGGCATCCCGTTTTACAAACAGACATTCTAGAAAAAAGACCATCCCAAGAGTTAACCCCCTTGCGCATCGGCCTGTTGCCGGGCAGCCGTGGCCAAGAATTAAACGCCCTCTTGCCGTTGTTTCAAAGTGTGGCCGAACATTTGCATGCAGCGCAGCCCGATGCCGCCTTTGTCATGCTGGCAGCCCCTGCGGTGGCGGAGCGTTTAAAAGATGCGGTGGCTCACTGGACAACACCCGTGACCATCATCGATGATCCTGCCCAAAAAGGGGCAACGTTAGCCTCGCTGGACTTGGCCTTGGCCGCGTCTGGAACCATCACCTTGGAACTGGCATGGGCACGGGTGCCCACGGTGGTAACGTACCGTGTTGCCCCCCTAACCGCTTGGTTGGTGCGGCGATGGGTGCAGGTGAAATACGCTAGTCTCATTAACATTTTGGCCAACAAAGCCATTTTCCCCGAATACATTCAGGAAAATGCCACGACCAACACCTTGACCAACGCCATGATGACCCTGTTATCCCCAGAAACGCGGCACCAAATCATTCAGGATATTGAAAAGGCCTTGGCAGCCCTTTATCCCACCACCCCCCCCAAAAAACCCTCTGCTGTGGCGGTGGACAAGATTTTGGAACTTTTAGCAACAGACACGCAATCGTTCGCTATCCCCCTTTGCAAACATCATTCTTGACCCCCCATCAAATTTTAGGGAATGTTAAGGGGCCAACGCAATAATGATAACATGGCTTTACGTTTTTCCTTTTTGATTGTCATTGCCCTTTTTGCCGCTGTCATGGCCCCGCAGGCCTTGGGGGCCACGCTACGTGTGGGATACCATGAAACCTTTACGCGGTTTGTCATCACCACACCCCAAACTGTAACCCAAGATATCAACCGCAATACCTTACAAATCAGTGTGACGGAGCCTATCCTTGGGGAAATCCCCATAAAACCCCCGTCTGTCGTTTCTCTAACCCGTAAAAAACAGGGGGACAAAACCACCCTCACCATCGTTTTTACCCACCCTATTCAAGCTGTCACCCCAAAAACCATAGGCAGCCGGAAAATTTTTGATGTAACGTTAAACCGTACTGCCCCCATCACACCGCCGCCTGCAAAACTTGAGAACAAGGGGGAATCCCCTCCACCGCAGGCTGAAAAACACCCTGACCCAGCCCCAACGCCCACCCCAGAATCATCGGATGCCGCCAGCGTTGCCTTCGTGGCTGGCGATATTCGCATGGCCTTTCCCAGCCCCCAAGCCTCTGGCCTCGCCGTTTTCCAACGTGCGGGATGGGCGTGGATTGTATTATCTCGCCCCCTTGATCTCAGTGCCTTTCAAAAAGAAAAAAATCTAGCATCCCTGAATATCCAAAGCACACCCACGGGACACGTTATCCGTTTTCAACCCCCCGAACAGCGAACCCCCACCCCTTGGTATGAAAAAGGGGCTTGGCATGTGCATTGGGTGGCCAACCCGCCGAAAACCAAACAGGTGTTACAGGAATGGGCGGACGCCGATGGTCTTCATTGGAAAATTCCTGGGGCTGCCCCTGCTTTGACCCTGACGGACCCTTGGCTGGGGGATTTTTTATGGATTGTCACCACATCGGATCCCACCGTTAGTGTGGCCCAAACACGGCAATTTGCCACCCTTTCCCTAGAGACCACAGCCTTAGGGGTTGTTGTGTCGTCCTTTCAAAAGGATCTGCCCTTGCGACAAACGGGGGATGTCCTCACCCTTCCCAATATAGGACAACGCTCGCCTTTATCCCAGAATCCAGAGGATAACCAAAAGATCATCACCCCCGATCCTACAACCGTAGCCTTAACCAATACGCTGACAGATCTCCCGAAAGACAACCCCACTCTGGACACCCCCAGCGGCAACAATCGTTTGTTTGATATTCGGGCATGGCGTCGCGTTTCCAAGGATCAATTTTTTTCCGAAAAACAAACCCTGCAAGCGCGTCTGGCCACTGTGCGGCAGGAGGATAAACCCCTCGCCAGACTGACTCTAGCCCGCTTTCTATTTGCCCATGGGTTTTATACCGAAAGTTTAGCCCTTTTGAACACTATGCTGGCAGAGGATTTGACGCTTCATGCTTCGGTGCCCGTCAAATCCCTGCGCGGGGCGGCCCTGTTTATGAATCGACGCTATCAGGACGCCAGACAATCGTTTTTTGAAAGCAACACCGTGGACCAGCCAGAAGGGGGCCTATGGATGGCCGCTGCCTTTGCCGCAGATCGTCTGTTTAACGAGGCCGAACCGTATTTAAAAAGTATCACAGAGATCCCAGAAACCTATACCCCCGCTATGACCGTGGCTCTTTTGGAACCCTTGGTGGAGGCATGGCTGAACAAGGGGGATCAAGAGAGCGTTTATTTGTATCTCAACCGCGCAGACACCCTCGATTACACCCCCAGCCAGCGGGGAAGGCTGGATTTACTGAAAGCCCGCCTGCTGAGTGTTTCTAAAAAAGAAAAAGAAGCGCAGGCCCTGTGGAAAACATTATCGGGGCACCCTGATCATTTTGTGCGCACCCATGCGGACTATGCCCTGCTGGACAGCCAACACCGCGCAGGCACTCTAAAGGATGACGAGGCCATTGTGGGATTAGAACGTCTGCGTTTTGCTTGGCGCGGCGATGCCTTTGAACGCATGGTATTGAACCGTTTGGTGGATTTATATACCCAAAAAGGGGATTACAGGGATGCCCTGCAAACCCTGCGGTATCTGGAGCGACAATACCCCGACACCGAAGACGGCAAAAAAGCCCGCATCCAAATGCAAACCCTGTTTACCGATCTTTATTTGAAAGACAAAGCCGACAGTATGCCGCCCTTAACAGCCTTGGCGCTTTTGGATGAATTCCGTTTTTTAACACCTGATGATGAAACGGGTGACGAAATGATCCGAAAGCTGGCGGATCGTCTGGTCTCTGTGGATCTGCTGGACAGGGCAGGGGACCTGCTGAATCACCAAGTGCGCGAGCGTTTAGAGGGCGAGGACAAAAGTCGCGTCGGCATGCGTATGGCCATGATTCGCCTGTTGAATAACCAACCAGAAAAGGCCATTGAGGCCCTGAATATATCCGATTATCTATATGTTCCCGTGGCCCTGTTTGAAAAACGCGAACGCCTGCGGGCCGAAGCCCAAGTCATGCAAAATCAACACGACGACGCCCTGCAAACCTTGAGTGATGATGCCTCCGAAGAGGCAAACCAAATTCGGGCCCACATTTACTGGAAAGAAAAAAAGTATGATCTCCTGATTCCCCTTTTGGAATCCATGATTCACATCAAACCCAATGCTACAACAGCCACAGCAGAGGACGCCCGCAGCATTTTGAATTATGTCACCGCCCTCGTTCTGGCCAAGGATGAAGAAAAACTGGCGGCAGCTTTTTCCCGTTATGCCCCCCTACTCAAAGGCACGCCGTGGGACGAACCGTTTCAGGCCCTGAGCAACCCGAACCTTATTGGAGATCCCAAAAACGTCATGGGGGCCTTTCAGGATATCGCCACACTGGAAACCCTGATTGAGCGTTATCAAAAACAACTTAAAACAGGCAAACTTAGTGATATGCGTGAAGAGGAACAGCCACCTGTCGCACCCTCATCATCGCCCCCTGCGTGGCCTTAACCTCGGCCCCCCCCGTTGATTCACAAGCGCGCACCCCCGACAATCCAGTGTCTATGCTATGCTTGGCCTGCGGTGATAATATCACGCCGAATGCGGCGGGCGTTGGTGAAGATTTTAAACAAAACGTCTCCCTGCTCTTCAGCTATGGCGGTTTTCAACAGATCCAAATCCTCCGTAAAGCGATCCAACATGGATAACACAGCCTGTTTATTGCTGAGAAAAATATCCCGCCACATGGTGGGGTCCGAAGCCGCAATGCGGGTAAAATCCCGAAAACCACTGGCCGCATACTGCACCACCTCTTGACAGAGATCCTCTCCTAAGGCCACGGCGGTATCCACGATGGTAAAGGCAATCAGATGGGGAATGTGAGATGTCATGGCCAAAATCTGATCATGATGGGCCACACTCATGGTATCCACGCGGGCTCCGACGCTTTCCCAGACATTTTGCACCATTCCCAACGCGTGGGGGTCCGTTTCTGAAAGGGGGGTAAGCAAGCACCAGCGCTTCTGAAAAAGCTCCGCAAACCCGTGTTCTGGTCCGCTATGTTCCGTACCCGCCAAGGGATGACCCAAAACAAAGCGGGGCAGCAAGGATGGGGCATAAAGACGCAGAGCATCTTCAACCGTGCCTTTGACAGATCCCACATCCGTCAGAATGGTCCCTTGGGGAGGCTTCAAGGTCTTTAAAATATCCGAAAACGCCAACATGGGAACGGCCAAAACCAGCAACTCCGTCCCTTCAGGCACAGGGTTCAGGGATGCCACAACCTGATCAACCAACCCTAGGTCTTCGATCGTCCCGCGAACAACGGGATTGTGATCATAAACCGTCAAGCGAATGGTGGAATTCAGGCGCCTTAAGGCCCTCGCCAAAGAGGAGCCGATCAATCCAAAGCCCACAAAATGAACATGACGGGGCAAAGGCAACATGATTAAAATGGGGATTCCCCGCGTGCCATAGCAACGCAGCCTGTGCGGGCAATTTCAATGCACCCTAGGGGCATCATCAGATCAATAAAGGCCTCCACTTTATCCGTGCGCCCAGAAACCTCGAAAATCAAAGATTGCAACGTGCTATCCACAACTCGGGCCCGAAAAATATCTGCCAGACGCATGGCCTCTAAACGGGATTCCCCTTGATTCAGGACCTTAATCAGAGCCAATTCCCGATCCACAACGGGGCCATTTTCTGTGAGATCCTTAACGGAATGCACAGGCACGATACGGAACAGCTGGGCCTTGATTTGCTCAATAATTTGGCCTGTGCCGCGGGTGACGAGCGTAATGCGAGACAGCATGGCCTCAACATCCACCACAGACACCGTCAAACTTTCGATATTATACCCACGACCTGAAAACAGACCGATCACACGGGCCAAAACACCCGGCTCATTATCCACCAAAACAGCGATGATATGACTGCGTTCTTGGGGTAAGGCTGATACCATGATGCAATCACAATCAATAAATATCAAAGGGAAAGTATCGCTGGCGAATCATATCATAGGTACCATTGCTAAGAATTTTATTCAGACCTTGGTTAAACACATTCACCAACGCTTGGTCGTCCTGACGCATGGCGAAGCCTATACCTTCATCCACATAAATGGACTCACTGCGAAAGGCATAGCCCCTGCCCTCATCCGACAACAACCATGACCACCCCATAATGGCATCCGATAGCATCGCATCCAGTCGTCCACTTTTCAGATCCAAATAGCCATTTTGCTGCGTGTCGTACAATTTGATATCCGCAATGCCCGCAAAATTGGCATTCAGATAAATGGCGGCCGTGGTGGCCCGCTGGGCACCGATTTTTTTGCCTTTCAGACCCTCTGGCGAAATCACCAATGTTTGATTTTTGGCCGTGATAAAGCGTATGGGGGTGCGGTAATAACGATTGGTGAAGGCTACGGCTTTCTTGCGTTCTGGTGTAATGGACAGACTGGCCGCGATCACATCGAATTTTTTGGCAATCAAGCTGGGGATGAGGCCATCCCAATCTTGGGATACAAATGAGCAGGTTAACCCCTCTGTTTCACAAATGGCGCGGGCAATATCAATGTCAAATCCCGTCAAGCGACCCGTATCGTCAAAATAATTGAATGGACGATACAATGCCTCGGTCCCAATACGGATGACGCGCTGTTTTTGATCCACTGGCGGCTCGGACCATGGGGCAGAGGGCAGACCCCGCATGTAGGCCATAACCCCAGCCACGATCAAAACGGCGAGCAAAACATAGGACAACGTTTTCATGATAAGGCAACATCCACTGGTGTTTGGGATGGGCTATTATACACCCTTTAGGGGTATTTGACACAAAAAAATACAGGAGCAAAACGATTTTTCCAGCCTCTACCTTCAGCCCCGCCTTCTGATTGCATTGCCATGGGTCTATTGGTATGCTTAGCGCCATGTTATAGTGCGCGTTAAGTAAGAAAGATCCCCTGCATGAGTGACTTGCTGGCCATCAGCACGGACGGGCTGAGCTCCCCATCCATAGAATTGAAAATTCCTGACAATCAACAGGGCACCCACCCCTACGGGTGGGGATTTAGCTGGTATCCCAACGATCATCAGGCAGCTTTGGTGATGAAAGACCCGCTGGCCCGCAACACCAACATTTTGATGGATACCATGTCGGATTGGTCCACCTTTCGCTCTACGGTGTTTTTGGGCAAGGTGCGCGGGGCAGCCAAGGGCTACACCCATCACGAAACCCAGCCCTTTTCCCGCAGTTTTGCTGGCAAAGACTGGCTGTTCATGCATAAAGGCAATTTGGACAAAGAGGCCCTATCAGCCCTGCAAACCAACAAATCCCGCTTTTTGGAACCCGTGGGAAAAACGGATTCGGAATTGGCGTTTTGTTTGTTTCTCAACTGGTTATTTGAAACACGATCCACCACTGTTGCGGATGGCATGGATCAAAAAGCCAGAAAACTGTCGGATTGCCCCCCCGAATTGATCTTGGGCTGGTTTGCCAAGTTTGATCCCTTGGGTGAGGCCGATATGATGATCACGGATGGGGTCAGTTTGGTGTGTTTCCATGGGCGGGGGTCAGGGCATGGCATGTACTACACCCGCACGCGTCCGCCGTCGGATGCTCTGCGGTTTGATTCGGATGTGGCGGCGTTGTCGTTTCCTGATCCCCGCGATACCTATCGCACGGCCCTGATTGTCAGCACCATTCCCTTTGCCCAAGGGGAATGGACCCAAATGCAGCCTGGGCAAATGATCATCATACGGCGCGGGATGCTGGTGTGGGATTCCCATCCCGATAACCAGATGCAGCGTTTGTTAACACCCTCGCCCAGTCCCGTCCCCCAATTTCAAACGCCGACCTTGTTGGGGCATGAATCCATTTTAAACGTTCGGGCCATCACCAAAACCCAAGAGGGCCGGCCTCTGTTGTACCGCGCCTATGATTTAAAACACACCACCACCTATCAATACGAAGAGCCCGTGCAGCACAGCACCCACGTTTTTCGTCTGCACCCCGTAGAGGATTCGTTCCAAGAGGTTGTCACCGCCAAATTCATTGCCAACATCGACGGGGAAGAGATTCGTTATGATGATGTTTTTGGCAATGCGTCCCTGTATTACAGCATTAACAAACCCTATAGCACCTTAACCATTGAAAGCCAGAGTCGGGTGAAAATTTACGCCTCCCCCCCCGACGATCATACCCTCTCACGGCGCCAGACACAGATTCCTCTGGTGTGGATGCCGTGGCAGCGGCAAATGATGATGCCGTATTTGTTGCCCCAAGAATTGCCAGAAACCCAGCTGGATGAACTCACCGCCTACGCCATGAGTTTTGTGGAACGCAATGACGGCAACTTGATGCATGTTCTCAAAGACATTAACCTAAGCATTTACCGCGATTACAAATACGTTCAGGGCACAACATCGCTGAGCACCACGCCCTTTGACGTGTACACCACACGCAGTGGGGTTTGTCAGGATTTTGCCAACCTGTTCATTTGTTTGGCCCGATTGCTTAGCATTCCTGCGCGGTATCGTATGGGGTACATTTATACGGGCGTGAATTACGAAAACACAATCCAGTCCGAGGCCTCCCACGCTTGGGCGGAGGTGTATTTGCCCTATGTGGGATGGCGGGGCTTTGATCCCACCAACGGCTGTATGGCGGGTCAGGACCACATTCGCGTGGCCTGCGGTCGCAATTATCTGGACGCCACCCCCACATCTGGTACCATTTTCAAAGGGGGCGGCAAAGAAACCCTGACCGTTAGCGTAAAAATCGAGGATGCTTCGTTATGACGCCCCAACCCAAAACCGTCACCGTGGGTGATATTTTCATCAGCAACACCCGTCCCTTTGCCCTGATTGCGGGACCCTGTGCGCTGGAGAGTCTAGACCATGCCCAGATGGTGGCGGGCACCCTGAAAGAGTTGTGCGTCCAGCGGAACATTCCCCTGATTTACAAAACCTCCTTTGACAAAGCCAATCGCACCAGCGCCACTAGCCCCAGAGGCTTGGGGCTGGAAAAGGGCCTGCCAATTCTGGAAACGCTAAAGGCCACCCTGAACCTGCCCGTCATCACCGATGTGCATTTGCCAGACCACTGCGCGGAGGTTGCCAGTGTGGCGGATGTGCTTCAGATTCCCGCGTTTTTGTGCCGTCAGACGGACCTGCTGCAGGCCGCCTGTGCCACAAAAAAACCGATCAATATCAAAAAGGGCCAATTCCTCGCCCCGTGGGACATGGCCCAAGTGGCCAAAAAATGTGAATCCTTTGGCCACCATCAGATCATGCTGTGTGAACGGGGGGTCAGTTTTGGCTATAACACCCTGATTTCTGATATGCGGGCCCTGCCCATTATGGCCCAGACGGGGTATCCCGTGATTTTTGATGCCACCCATTCCGTGCAACAGCCTGGGGGACAGGGGGAAACCTCGGGCGGACAGCGTCAATTTGTGCCTGTTCTGGCCCGTGCCGCCCTGAGTGTGGGCGTGGCTGGCCTGTTCGTGGAAACCCACGAAAACCCCGACACCGCTCCCAGCGATGGGCCCAACATGGTGAAGCTTTCTGACATGGCCCGCCTGCTGGATCAGTGGGTGAAATTTGATGCGTTGGCGAAGGCTTTGTCGCTGTGATAACCGTTGCCTCTGTCTTACCAGACCTTAGGCGCTTGATGGATGCGGCTGTCGCGGAGGATATTGGATCGGGCGATGTCACAACGCTGGGGTGTGTGCCGAATGATGCAGTGATGACTGCCCACCTGATGGCCCGATGCCCCTTGGTTGTGGCAGGATTGCCGTGGCTGGATCCCCTAATCGCCCACGTTCACGCTGCCATCACCGTACACGTCCATGTTCAAGAGGGGAGTATGGTGGATGCAGGCACATCGCTGGCATGTTTGACGGGCTCCGCTCGTGATATTTTGACCTACGAGCGGATCCTGCTGAACATCCTGTACGTCAGTTGCGGCATTGCCACCACCACCCGCCAGTATGTCAATGCGCTTCAGGGGTATCATGCTCAGTTGATGGATACCCGAAAAACATGGCCTGGTTTGCGTGCCGTATCCAAATACGCCGCCCATAGGGGGGGCGCCCTCAACCACCGCATGGGCCTGTATGATGGGATTATGATTAAAGATAATCATCGCGGTTTTGTGCAAAATGTGGCAGCAACTGTGGCCAATTTGCGCCAAACTCATCCCTATATGTCCTTAATTTACGAATGTGATACTATGGAGGATATCAAAACTGCGCTGGATGCAGGTGTGGATCATCTGTTGCTGGATAATATGTCCCCCGAAACGCTGCGTATCGCCCTAGACCTGATCGGGGGCAAAGCCTCCACAGAAGCCTCTGGCGGGATCACGCTCAACACACTTAGCGATTACGCCCGCACTGGCGTTGATTACATCTCCACCAGCACCATCACCATGAACCCACAGGCGGTGGATCTGGGATTGGATCAGGAATAGAAAACCATCCCCTGCGCAATGCTTCGGATAGTAGGTGCCTGCTCAAGAGTCAAAGGTCTGGAGAGTCAAGGGTCTGGTGGGGATAGCCAGAGTCGAACTGGCACGGTCTGTAAGGACCGACGGATTTTAAGTCCGTTGCGTCTACCGGTTCCGCCATATCCCCGTGATGAACATGGAGCGGGTGAAGGGGATCGAACCCTCACAGCCAGCTTGGAAGGCTGGAACTCTACCATTGAGCTACACCCGCATCGCTAAGGTTGCCCCCATTTGGCGCATATGGGGCGGGGCAACGTCAAGTCTTTTTACAAATTTTTTTAGCCTTGCCCTTTTGCGGCAATTTGATACATAATGACATGACATTGATGTCCATTGATACAGTGGCCCTCCTTTGGCAGGCCGCTCCCCATTTAGGAAAGATCCGTTTGGCCATGAAGATGCGTACTTTTTCTGACGGTTTTATTGTTCGTTGTCGTTGCTTGGGTGTTGCGGGTTTGGAGATTTTGGTTTTGGTGCTGTGTTTGGGGTTTGGATATCCAGCACAGGCTACAGAGGCCCCTGTGCTGCCGTCTTTAAAGGTCAGGGCCACTACAGATTTGCCCTCCACCGCCCAACAGCAGGATGTATTCGGGATCAGCACGTGGACAGATGCCACCCAAGCCATGGTGGGGGCCCCATGGGATAGTGATGCTGCCTATCGGGCGGGGGCATTGTATGTGTATCAAAATCAAGGACAAAGCTGGGAAATAGCCAAAAAAATTCTGCCCCCCACCCCATCAGCCCGTTCCATGTTTGGCAGTGCGGTGGATGCCAACGCCACTTACATTGCCGTTGGGGCAGCCGCAGAGAGCTCTGGAAAGCTGTATAATACAGGGGCTGTTTATATTTTGGATCGTAACACATGGGCGGTTTTGGCCAAAATCACTGCAGAAAAGCCAAAATCAGGGGATTTTTTTGGAAACGCCGTGCGCTGGCTGGATGAACGCACACTGGCGATAGGATCCCATCTCAGCGATGTTCGGGGTATTGATTCTGGTTCGGTGTCTGTGTTTCAAAAAGAGGGAGTCTCTTGGCAAGAGGCCTATGTTCTCGCCCCGAAAGCCCTGCACGCTGGCTCCCTGTTCGGGAATGTTCTGGCATCGTCGGGGGATTTTCTTGCCGTCGGTGCTTATGCCCAAGATAGCAAAACAGGCCCTGGATCTGGGGCAGTGTTCGTGTTTAAAAAAAATGCTAAAGGCCTATGGACAGAAACACAGGTTCTGCGCCCTGATGTGAATAAGGTGTTTACAGAGTTTGGGGGCAGTCTGGCCATGCAAGGCAAGGCCCTGATTGTGGGGGCTGCCTATGAAGATGTGTCCGTCAAACAAACAGGGACCGTGTATTCTTTTGTTTATGATGAACCTACGAAGGCTTGGGTATTGCGTCAAAAATTAAACAATCCAGAATCATCGTGGCCGGGCCGTTTTGGGGGGGCCGTTGCTTTAAATAACAATCGCCTATTTATTGGTGCCCCTTTCGGGGTGGTGTATGGGTATCATCAGGAACGCTTTGATACCGATTGGGTGTTCGGGGAAAAATTTTCCAGCACGGATCCTGATTATCAAAACATGTTCCCCCAAACGCTCTGGGCTTCGGGAGATCACGTTTTGGTGGGGGTTCCTGTGAGACAAAGTGCCAACATCCCCACAGGGGCTGCCCATATTCTGACATGGGAGCCCTGAACAATCCCTTCACTTCAAAAACATACAAATTCCCCCATATTTTTGAAAAAATTCCCTCTCCCGCTTGCGGGGGAGGGTTAGGGAGGGGGGTCTTTTGCATTATTTTTCAGAACATTATTCTTATTGCAGCCCCCTCTCCCCGACGGGGAGAGGGGCTTCGTGATTGTGGTTTGGTATAAGGCAGTGAGGGCTTTTTGAGAGAATTGTTGTGTCTTTATAGGGCAAGCAGCATCGTTCAAGCAGCTAACCTTGTCGTGGGGGGCGGCCGGGGGCGGGCGGGCGGGGGGCGGGG
>CANGYP010000004.1 GCA_947458235.1 Alphaproteobacteria bacterium | reverse complement strand
GGCAAAAACGTAAAGGCCGCCACCAAGGCATTGGGCAAAACGTGGGAAAATAAAATTTTCATCGGCGCATGGCCCTGCGTCACGGCGGCCACGATATAGGGTTGCTTGCGGACCTTCAGACACTCTGCCCGCACCACCGCCACCAGCGCTATCCATTTAAACAACAGCATAATCAACAAAATCCACCCAAACGACGGCACCACCAGCCCCGATAGAATGATCAAAATATACAAAATCGGCAAACTGGACCAAATTTCAATCATCCGCTGCAACACCATATCCACCGCGCCGCCAAAATATCCCTGTATCCCCCCCAAAACGATCCCCACCACACTGCTGATGGCCGTTAAGGTCAGGGCAAAAACCAGCGCCATTTGCATCCCATACAGCAAACGCGCCAAAACATCCCGCCCCTGATCATCGGTGCCCAGCAGGTGACGGGCGCTGGGGGGTGCGGGGACGGGCTGGGTGAGCTCCATATCCAACGTATCATAGGAAAAGGGAACCAGCGGCCACACCATCCACCCGCCGCCGTCATGAATCAACCCCTGCACAAAGGGATCATGAAAATCCGCGGGCGTTTCAAAGGTGCCCCCCAAATCCTTTTCGGTGTAGGACACCATCATGGGAAACAGGATGCGGCCCTGATGTTGCATCACCAGCGGTTTGTCATTGGCAATGACATTCGCCCCCAAGGAAAGCAGGATCAACACACACAACAACCGCCCCGACCACAACGCCAGACGATTCCGGCGAAAGGCCCCGTAATAAAGGGAAAAAAGGGTTTTTGGGGGGGATGCGGTCATGGGGTGGAGGTCTCAAAATCAATCCGTGGGTCCACCAGAACGTACATCAGATCATTCAGGATATTCAGCAGCAAGCCCAGCAAACTAAACAAAAATAACGTGGCAAACACCACGGGATAATCCCGGTTCAGGGCGGCTTCGTACCCCAGCAGGCCCAAACCATCCAGCGAAAACAGAATTTCAATCAACAACGCCCCCGTAAACAGCATATGAATCACCGTGGCGGGAAAGCCCGCGATCACCAGCAACATGGCGTTGCGAAACACGTGACGCCACAAAATGCGCCCCTCGCTGGCGCCCTTGGCCCGCGCGGTTAACACAAAGGGCTTGCGCAGATAATCCAAAAAACAATTGCGGGTCAGCAACGTCAAGCTGGCAAAACTGGCCAAAGACAACGCAATCATGGGCAGCACCATATGCCACAGATAATCCAATGCCCGATCCCAAAACGGCCAGTCCGCCGATCCCTCGGATGCCAAGCCCCGCAGGGGGAACCAACTGAAAAACTGCCCACCAGCAAACACCACAATCAAAAACACCGCCACCAAAAAGGACGGCAGGGCGTACGCCGCCACCAAAACCACACTGCTGATGATATCCCCTGTGCTGTGCGCATGGCGGGCCTTGTAAATGCCCAAAGGAATGGAAAAGCCGTACATAATCAACGTGCCCCACAACCCCAAGGACAACGACACTGGCAGTTTTTCCACAATCAAATCCCACACCGGACGATCCGAAAAATAACTGGTGCCAAAATCAAAAGTCAAAAACTGCCCCATCATCCGCAAAAAACGTGTGGAAAGGGGTTGGTCAAAGCCAAATTGTTTCGTTAATTCATCCCGCAACTCTTGGTCATAGCGCAGACCTTGCGTGGCATTCCCGCCCCCTTCCGCAAAGCCCTGTCCAGTCAACCGCGCCGTGGCATCCATCCCCTGATGCCGGTGCAGCATCTGATCCACGGGACCCCCAGGGGCCGCCTGAATCAACACAAAATTCAAAACCATAATCCCAAGCAACGTGGGAATCATCCACAAAAAACGCTTAAGAAGGTATGCTGTCATGCAGAGGGACTTGGGTTGATCATGACACACACCTTACAACGGACAACGGTGGCATGAAATAGACATTGTGGTTAATGGATTGTGTCCACAAGTGTATGGCACCTTAAGGGCTTGTTAAAACAGGGGTTCGGGCGGCGCGGACTTCATCCAAGCGTCGCCGTGGGGTGTGTTGGGGGGCATTTTTCAGAGTTTCTGGTGACATGGTCAACACATCCCGCATGGCAACCATGAATTCATCGAGGGTTTGTTGAGATTCGCTTTCGGTGGGCTCGATCAACATCGCCCCCTGCACAACCAACGGGAAATAGATTGTCATTGGGTGAAATCCTTTGTCGATCAATCCTTTGGCTACGTCCATGGTGGTCAGGCCTAGGGGTTTCAGGTTAGATTCATCAAACAAAACTTCGTGCATACAAGGGCCATCAAAGGAGGGATGCAACACATCTGAAAGCCCTGCGCGGATATAATTGGCGTTCAAAACGGCATCTTTGGAGGCCTGAGCAATGCCCATAGTACCAAAACTTTTCATATAGGTCAAAGCGCGGACAAAGGTGGCAAATTGGCCCCAGAAAGCTTTAATGCGGCCTGTGGCATAGGGGGCTTCAGCTGTGCGCGTATCAAGTACGCGATAGCCATCATGACGGTTGCCCACGACCCAAGGCAAAGGCACAAAAGGGGCCAGAGCCTCGGAAAACACCACGGGACCACTCCCAGGCCCCCCCCCGCCGTGGGGCGTGGAAAAGGTTTTATGCAGGTTGATGTGCATGGCATCCACACCCAGATCCCCTAAGCGCACCACACCAGCCAAAGCATTAAAGTTGGCCCCATCACAATAGACATAACCCTCTTTGGTATGCAAGGCAGCTGCTATGTTCACAATATCATCTTCAAACAACCCACAGGTATTGGGATTGGTCAGCATAATGGCGGCCACATTGTCTGTTAGGGCATTGTAAAACGTCTGTAAATCCAAACGCCCCCTCTGATCAGCGGGCAGAGGACGTACGGTAAAGCCACACGCCGCCGCCGTTGCTGGATTTGTACCATGGGCCGATTCAGGCACCAACACAACGGTTTTTTCGTGGTGGCCATGGTGTTGCAGAGCATTGCGGATGGTGATCATGCCGCACAACTCCCCGTGCGCTCCCGCCGCAGGGGACAGGGCGACATGCGCTAGGCCCGTTAAATTTTTCAGGAAATCAGACAATTCTCCCATCAGAGCGACCGCGCCAGGGACGCTCTGGATATCTTGCAAAGGGTGAATGTTGGAAAATCCAGCCAAACGGGCGGTTTGTTCATTCAGTCGGGGATTGTGTTTCATGGTGCACGATCCCAGAGGATAAAACCCAGAATCAATAGAAAAATTTTTTTGGGACAAACGGGTAAAGTGGCGTATCACCCGAGGCTCTGAAACATTGGGCAGGGCGGCAGGGTTCAGGCGAGCCATGGACCCCAGACGGTCCCGCACCTTAGGGGGCGTGGGCAGATCCACACCGCAGGATTCCTTTGATAATTCAAACAGCAAGGGTTCATCAAAATTCAAACCTTGGTGGGGCATAGGGGCAGTCTTTATAAAATGGTGGGATTGGGAACGTCACCATAAATGGCAACGGGGTCAAAGGTTTTTTCAGTTTCCTCAAAGGTCAGGGTGACTTTTGTGCCCGTTGGCTTCAGGGGGATGCTGCGGTAAAAACAGCTTCGATATCCAACGTGGCAACTGGCCTCCCCCAAATCTCCCCCGATGGTGACCCTAAGCCATACAGCGTCTTGATCATCATCAATGCGCATGTCTGTGACGTTTTGGACCAATCCGCTGCTGGCCCCTTTGTGCCAAAGGACCTTTCGGCTGCGGCTGTAATAGTGGGCTTGTCCTGTTTCAATAGTTTTTTGTAGGGCTTCGGCGTTCATATAGCCCAGCATCAACACATCGCCCGTTATGGCGGAGGTTGTTACCACGGGTATCAGGCCGTGTTCGTCAAACTTTGGGGCCAAATCATGCCCTTCTTCAACCTGTTCAACACTGCGGCGGGGTTCAAAAAAAACAGTCATAAAGCATAGCATAGTCCTAAAACATTCTCGCTTAGAATACCCTTTGGATGCCTGAGGTCAAGGGATGATTTTCAGGGTGTGTGAGTCCTTGGGGACATATCTCATTGACTTTGACAGATGCGTGTTCGGGCGTTTACCACTGTCTGCGGATGACAAAAGACAATAAATCTGGCAAGTGCCCAGCGTTGGGAAGGGATTTCAGGCAATCCCCCGCCTGTTGTTCTAGATCATACAGCAAGTCTCGGCTACCTGCGGCCCCCAAAACGCTCACAAAGGTCACGCGTTGATTATGGTGATCTTGGCCAGCGGTTTTGCCTGTTTCTTGTGGGCATCCGTCAATATCCAAAAGGTCATCGCGGACTTGAAATGCCAGTCCCAACAAAGCGCCAAAGGTTTCCATGGTGCGGGTCAAGGCCTCATCCCCTCTCAGCAATCCCCCCGCCATGGCGGCTGTTTGAATCAAAACACCCGTTTTTAAATGGTGCATGGTTTTTAAATCTTGTAGTGTCGTCACCGTGCCAGCAATATCGATGGCCTGTCCCAAAGCCATGCCGCAATGTCCTGCGGATAGGGCCAAGCGGTGAATCAGGCGCATTTGACCTTGGATAGGAAACAGGGGTGTTGGGGCAGAAAGCAACGCAAAGGCCTCGGCCTGCAACGCATCGCCTGCCAAAACTGCGGTGGCCTCATCAAAGGCCAAATGACAGGTGGGCCGTCCTCGCCGCAGGTCCGCATTATCCATGCATGGCAAATCATCGTGAATCAGAGAATAGGTGTGAAAGAGCTCAAATGCTGCGGCAACACCCCAAACCGTATCCTGTGAAAATCCCGCCAAATGCAAGCTTTCCCCCGCCAAAAACCCCCGTATGGCTTTGCCTGAGGGCACAGCACTATACCGCATCGCCTGATCCAATCGTGATGGCCTTGACAAAATTTGCCCCATAAAAGCATCAAGATTCTCAGCAAAGTCCTTTAACAACAAAGGAAAAGATGTCATAGGGACGTTCTCTTTGATAGATCGGCTTTGGTATAGCCAGCCTTCCAAGCACAGTTTATCTGTGATGATAGCATGACCAAAAGCCCTAAAACACCCGTGTTTCCGTGGGGCGGACATACAGGGTGTCGCCCTTGACGATGGCGCAGGTATCCATGACGCTTTGGGGGACTTCCACTTGCAGGAATTGTCCGCCTGCGCGTTCCAGTTCCAGTTTGATCAGGGATCCAGCGGGGTTGATGTGGACAACCTTGGCGGCGATGTATTCGTGGTCTTTATCGGGGGTTTTGGTGATCCACATTTCGTGGGGACGGGCGTAAATTTTGACGGGCGTGCCGCTGGTGGGTTTACGCACGGTCTTTTTTTGCATGGGTAAAATGGGGGCGGTGGACTCAATCAATCCAGGCAAAACCCGTCCCACCAGACTGGAAAATTCGGGATAGCGCCCCAGCCACCCTGCGGTTTTTTTGCCGTCTGGGGGCAGGGGGATTTCGATGATATCCGTTTCGGCCAGATGCACGGTGCCGTGGCTGTCTTTCCACCCGTCAAATTCGTTATAGTTCCCCAAAAAGTCGTACACAAAGGCATTTTTGGGCTGTTTCCAGACCTCGGCGGGGGTGCCAGTTTGCTCGATGCGGCCGTGGCTCATGACGACCACGCGGTCGGATACCTCCATGGCCTCTTCTTGGTCGTGGGTGACAAACAGGCTGGTGATGTGCATGTCATCGTGCAAACGGCGCATCCAGCGGCGCAGTTCTTTACGGATTTTGGCATCCAAGGCCCCAAAGGGTTCATCCAGCAGCAGCACCTTGGGCTCTACGGCCAAGGCCCGCGCCAGCGCCACCCGTTGCCGCTGGCCTCCCGAAAGTTGCTGGGGATAGCGGTTGTGAAAGGCATCCAGATGCACCAGTTGCAGCAGTTTCATGACCCTGTCGCGAATTTCTTCCTCGCTGGGGCGGGTGTCTTTGGGCCGCACGCGCAATCCAAAGGCCACATTTTGAAAAACCGTCATATGTTTAAACAGGGCGTAATGCTGGAACACAAAGCCCACGCCGCGGTCCCGCACATCTTTGTCGTGCATGGGGTCGCCGTCCAGATACACCGTACCAGAATCGGCAAATTCCAAACCCGCAATGATCCGCAGCAACGTGGTTTTTCCCGAGCCCGATGGACCCAACAGGGCCACCAGCTCGCCGCTTTGAACCTCTAGGTTGACGTCTTTCAGGGCCACGAAGGGCCCAAAACGCTTGTTGATGTTTCGCGCATGGATGGCCATGACAAAATCCTTAATGATGGGCTGTTCGGGCCTCGATGATCCGCTTGAGAATCAGCGTGACCAAGGCCAACAGGGTTAACAGAGACGCCACGGCAAAGGCCGCCACAAAATTGTATTCGTTATACAAAATTTCAACGTGCAGGGGAATGGTGTTGGTTTCCCCCTTGATATGTCCCGACACCACCGACACGGCGCCAAATTCCCCCATGGCGCGGGCGTTGCACAACAGCACGCCATACAGCAAGCCCCATTTGATGTTGGGCAATGTCACACTGAAAAACGTTTGCCAGCCACTGGCCCCCAGCAGCAAGGCAGCCTCTTCTTCTTCGGTGCCCTGTTCCTCCATCAGGGGGATCAATTCACGGGCCACAAAGGGAAAGGTGACAAAAATGGTGGCAATAACCAACCCCGGCACGGCAAACAAAATTTCCACCCCGTTGTCCATCAGCCATGCCCCCAACGCCGAATGGACCCCAAACAGCAACACATAAATCATCCCCGAAATCACAGGGGATACAGAAAACGGCAGGTCGATCAGGGTTGTGAGGAAGCGCTTTCCCCAAAAGTCAAATTTTGTGATCGCCCAACTGGCTGCAACGCCAAACATCAGATTAAACGGCACCGCAATGGCCGCCACCAACAGAGTCAGGCGGATGGCGGACAGGGCGTAGGGGTCCATGATGCCCTCAGCGTAGGCAGAAAAGCCCTTGCGTAGGGCCTCAACAAACACCGCCACAACGGGCAATCCCACCACAACCCCCAAAAAGGTCAAGGCAATCCCTACCAACGCAAAGCGCAAAACGGGGGATTCCTGAAGAGGGCGAAGGGGCTGGGGCATAACTTATCGTGGAAACGCGCGGTTTTGACTCCATTTTTGAAGCCAGTTGATGGTCAACAGCATAAAAAAGGAAAACACCAACATCACCAACGCCAGCGCGGTGGCGCCAGCATAATCATATTGTTCCAATTTCATGACAATCAGCAGGGGAACGATCTCTGACACCATGGGCATGTTGCCGGCAATAAAAATCACAGACCCATATTCTCCCAGCGCCCGCGCAAAGGCCATGGCAAAGCCCGTCATCAGGGCAGGGGTGATGTGGGGAAAAATGACGTAACGAAACACCTGGAAACGGTTGGCGCCCAGACTGGTGGCGGCCTCTTCCCATTCGCGTTCCATATCCTCTAACACCGGTTGCACGGTGCGCACCACAAAGGGCAGGCCGATAAAAATCAGGGCAATGGTGATGCCCAGCGGGGTAAAGGCAACCTTAAACGGCAGCATCTGTCCAATCCATCCCGTTGGGGCATACAGGGCCGTTAAGGCAATCCCCGCCACCGCCGTGGGCAAGGCAAAGGGCAAATCCACCATGGCATCAAACAACGATTTCAGCGGAAAATCGTACCGCACCAAAACCCACGCGACGATCAATCCAAACACCATATTAAACAACGCGGCCACCAACGCCGTGGTAAAGCTGATGTAATAGGCATGTAGGGCCCGCGGATCGGTCACAGTATCCCAAAATTCAGCAAAAGAGAGGGTCGCCGTTTTCACAAATAATCCCGAAAGGGGCAACAGCACCACCAACGTCAACGCCAACAGGGTAAAGCCCAAGGCCAAGGCAAATCCAGGAATGACAGAGGGTTTAACAAAAGGCTTCATGAAAGCATCATTGCTGAGGTCGGGGCTACTTTGATAGAATTTGCCTCAATCGTCAAAGTTTTTTTGGAACAAGTTTTTTTGGGAGTGTTGTATGCGTTCCCCCCAATGGAAACATTTTATCATTTCAATTCTCCTTCCCGCTGGATAATGGCCTCAACCTCCGCCACGTCCAACGGGTGATCGATGGAGGCATGAGTCCGCCCCCGATAATCCACCACGACCACCTGAATGGGCACACCTGTTTCCAACAAACGCAGTTGTTCCAGTTGCTCCGCTTGCTCTAAGGCTGTGGGCGGGGTTTTCAGCCAAGATGACAGCGCTTCCCGCGTGTAGCCATAAAGCCCAATATGACGATAAACGGGGATTGCCCCTGAATCAGGGATGGTTCGTAAATAGGGAATGATGGTTTTTGAGAAATACAACGCGCGGTGGTTTTGATCAAACGTCACGAGGGTACCGCTGCTGGGCTTTGTTTTTTTGCTCTCTTGCAACATTGCCAGCTGCGCGGGAGAGAGTTGCACCGCTGGCGTCACAACGGGATACACCCCCAACTGATCCACCAAGGCTTGCATCACCCACGGGGGCGTCAACACCGCATCCCCCTGCACGTTCAGGGCGGCATCCACGCGGAGGCCCTCTTGATCTAGCACCGTTAAAGCGGCCTGAACCCGCGCAGTTCCGTTTTCACAGGCAGGATCGGTCATCACCACATGCCCGCCAAAGGCGCGCACATGGTCCGCAATCCGCTCATCATCGGTGGCCACAACACAACAATGAACCCCTTGAACCTTCTGGGCACTGTGCCACACCCGCTGAATCATGCTGACGCCAGCAACAGGGGCCAAGGGTTTTCCAGGGAATCGCTGGGACCCGTAACGGGCGGGAATCACAATGGCCTTAATCATGGGGCAACACCTGCGTCAAAAGACAATTATTAAAAACATCCAGTGCCTGACACAAGAGAGGATCCGTTTTCAGGGCTTCCCTTTGGTCCAACGCCTCTTGTTGATACCGCTCAGCCAGCGTGGGGGGCATGGCCTTGCTGTCTTCTGTAACAATCACTTGCCAGCTGGCCCCGCAAATCTGGGCCACCACCGTACGCAAGGCAGGCAAAAGATGCTTTTTCTCGCTGTTCTTAACCTTGATGTGCAAACGGCCATGGCCATAATCCACAAGAACCCAATCATTCAGCAAGGCATCGACCAACAATCCTTCTTTGCACGCTCGCACGGCAGCCACAAAATCATCCTCACTTTGCGGGGGCACAGGGGTCTGGTTTTGAAGGGGCAACGATGTGGGCAAACCTCCCAAAGAGGCTACGATGTCATCAGGACTTTTTTTTTTGCCCCGTCTTGGTGTTCCCCCTCAGCGGTTGGGGGTATGTCCAGAATCTGGGATACATACCCCAAACGAATGATCAGCATTTCCATGGCCCGCTCAGGGTGAGGGCTAAGGGTCAGTTCACTCTGGCCTTTCAGCAGAATCTGCCATGTGCGGGTCAGCATAGGCACGGACAAACGGGGGGCAAAGGTCTCAAAAAAAGCGGATTCCTGCTCACTCATCACCTCGGCTTCGCGGCAGGCGGCGCGGGACAGAAGATGGGTCAGGCGAAGCATGTCTTCTAGCAGCATCAGGGGGTCCATCCCTTTGGCATACAAGCCCGCAAAGGCATCCAAGGCCTGTGCCACTTCCCCCGCAAACAGGTGCCCCATGAGGGTGAGCAAAGGCTGTACATCACACAGACCCAACATCTGGGTGACCAACCCCTCCGAAACCCCCGTTTCATCAGCCAGCGCAATGGCTTGATCCAGCAGCGAAAGACTATCCCGCACCGAACCTTCGGAAGCATGGCCCAAAAGGCGACTGGCTGATTCACTTAAAGATACCCCCTCTTTTTGAGCAATCCCTTGTAAGAAAGGTGCCAACGTGGCCACAGACACACGGGGCAAGTCCACCCGCTGGCAACGGGATCGCACGGTGATGGGAATTTTATGGGCATCTGTGGTGGCAAAAATAAACAGAATGCTGGGCGGGGGTTCCTCCAGCGTTTTCAACAGCGCATTGAACGCATTGCGGCTGAGCATATGGACTTCATCAATAATATACACTTTAAACCGGCTGCGCACGGGGCGATACTTGACACTATCAATCAGTTCCCGAATATCCTCAACCCCTGTTCGGCTGGCAGCATCCATTTCCAAAACATCCAAATGCTTATCTGCCACAATATCACAACAATGGGGGCACACGCCGCAGGGCTCTAGAGCGGGTTCTGTGCCCTCTCCATCAGGCCCTACACAGTTGACGGCTTTGGCCAAAATGCGGGCCGTGGTAGTCTTGCCCACCCCCCGTACACCTGTGAGCAAGATGGCATGGGGAATGCGTTTCAAACGGATGGCATTTTGTAACAAGGTCACCAAAGCGTCCTGCCCCACCAGATCCTGAAACATCTGGGGTCGGTATTTTCTGGCCAAAACGCGATAAGAAGGTTCCATAAGGATCCCTGTGTTGCTTCGCTAAAAAAGGCTACGTTGCACGGCCCATCACAAAGGAATGTAACGTAGAGAGAATACTCTATACCTACACCACAAGGCCTTCAAGGCACAACCCCTATTACAGAGCTTGATCAAATGGATTCAACGCGTCGTGGGACAGAGCTTTTTGATCGGGACCAGAGTCCTGACCCTTGGCGTTAATATCCCGATCCACAAATTCAATATACGCTAAGGGAGCAGCGTCACCATAACGAAAGCCAGCCTTGATGATGCGGGTATATCCTCCGGGGCGATCTTGATAACGGGCACCCAAAGTGCTGATAAGTTTTTCAACAATGACATCATCCCGCAACAGAGAGAACAAAATACGGCGATCATGCAACGTAGCACCACGGGCCCGTGTGACCATTTTTTCGATGTAAGGACGCAGTTCCCGTGCCTTAGGCAGCGTTGTTTTGATCTGCTCGTGCTTAACCAAAGCACATGCCAAATTGGCAAGCATGGCCGAACGATGGGAGGATGTTCGGTTGAGTTTACGACCTTTAATACCATGTCTCATGACACATCACCTTTATGGGTTGGGCTTTATGCTGGGCTTAGAAGGGTTCTTCTATGCGCTTGGATAAATCTTCGATGTTTTCTGGGGGCCAGTCGGGAATTTCCATACCCAGACCCAAACCTAGCTTTTCCAGCTCGTCTTTGATTTCATTCAAGGATTTACGGCCAAAATTAGGCGTGCGCAGCATTTCGTATTCCGTTTTTAAAACCAAATCCCCGATATACACAATGTTATCGTTGCGCAGACAGTTCGCAGCACGAACGGATAATTCTAGATCCTCCACTTTACGCAAAAGGTTTTTGTTAAAAGGAATATCGGGGTGATCATCTGGGCGGGCATGACCACGGGCTGGCTCTTCGAAGGCAATAAAGGGCTGAAGCTGATCCTGAATAATGCGACTGGCCAAACCCACGGCGTCTTCTGGGGAAAGGGTTCCGTTGGTTTCCACACTTAGCAACAGTTTGTCATAATCGGTGACCTGACCCACCCGAGCCCCTTCAACGCGAAAGGCTACGCGCTGTACGGGGCTGTAGATGGCATCAATGGGAATCAGACCCAAAGGGGCATCCTTAGGCAGGTTTTCATTGGCAGGCACATACCCTTTGCCAGTTTCCACCAACAATTCGGCATCCAGCTCGGCGTCTTTATCCAGTGTGCAAATCACAATCTCAGGATTTTTAATCTGAACATCGTGGGGCAGGGAAATCATGCCCGCAGTAACGACACAAGGGCCCTTGGCTTTTAAGGAAAGTTTTTTACGACCCTCGCTGAGCACGGACACGGCAATGGTTTTCAGGTTTAAAATAATGTCCGTCACATCTTCCCGCACGCCGTTGATGGAGGAGAATTCATGCAAAACATTTTTAAACGTCACATTGGTAATGGCAGCCCCCTGCAAAGAGGAAAGCAATACACGACGCAGGGCATTGCCCAACGTCACACCAAAGCCCCGCTCCAGAGGCTCCACCACGATGGTAGCGGCATTTTTATTAGAGGCATCCCGAGCGATTTTCATCGACGTGGGCTTAATCAACGCTTGCCAGTTTTCTTGCAGCATACTTTTCACCTTTAGCCCTGAATATTAAACACGACGACGCTTCGGAGGACGACACCCATTGTGGGGAATCGGCGTCACGTCACGAATGGAAGACACAATAAAACCAGCCGTCTGCAATGCACGCAAAGCCGATTCGCGACCCGAACCCGGACCATTGACCTGAACATCCACGGTTTTCATGCCGTGCTCCATGGCATCGCGGGCGGCCTTTTCGGCGGCAACCTGCGCGGCGTAGGGGGTGGATTTCCGCGCCCCTTTAAAGCCATTGGCACCCGATGTGGACCACGCAATGGTGTTGCCCTGCTGATCGGTGATGGTAATGATGGTGTTGTTAAAGGTGGAATTCACGTGAACCACACCCACAGAGATATTTTTACGCTCCGAACGCTTCAGACGCGCCGTTTGCTGCTTTGCTTTGGCCATATGCTAAAATCCACTATGATGTTTTCTTCTTACCGGCAATGGCCACGGCTTTCCCTTTGCGGGTACGGGCATTACTGGATGTACGCTGGCCCCGAACGGGCAGACGCTTGCGGTGACGCAGGCCACGATAGCAGGCCAGATCCGTCAATCGCTTGATGTTCATGGAAACCTCGCGGCGCAGGTCACCCTCCACAACCACGTTTTCGTCAATATAGGAACGGATCTTCAAAATATCCGCATCACTAAGCTGATGAACGCGCACCGAGGGGTCAACGCCCACGGCTGTGCAGATGGATCGGGCAACGGCAGGGCCGATGCCGTGAATGTACGTCAAAGCAATCACCAGACGCTTTGCTGTAGGAATGTTAACACCGGAAATACGGGCCACAGGCTTAAAACTCCTTATTTAAAAACAATCATCACAACACGTGAAAAGAGAAAGCATATTAGTTACTTTGCCGCCGTTGTCAACGCTCTTTCTTCAAGTTCTTCAAAAATAGAACGGCGCACGGATTCTATGGGGGCCATACCGTCAACGGTGCGCAGCAATCCCAGCGTTTTATAAAACGGCAAAATGGGCAACGTTTGATCGTGATACAGACGCAGACGGGAAATCACCACCTCCCCCCGATCATCAGAACGTCTGGTAAAGGACGTCCCGCCGCAAACATCACACACATCCTCAATTTTAGGGGGATGAAACATCTGGTGATAGCCCGCGCCGCAAGTGGCGCAGCTGAAACGGCCCTCGATTCTTTCGATGAGGGCTTTTTCATCCACATCAAACACAATGACTGCCGTTAGGGGGGTGTGCTTTGTGTCCAGAATGTTATGCAAAGATTCCGCCTGAGACAGCGTCCGAGGAAACCCATCCAAAATAAACCCCGTCTGACAATCGGGGGCATCCAAGCGCTCGGACACCAAATCAATCATCACGTCATCGGGAATAAAGGCCCCCTGATCCATCAGAGTTTTGGCCTGCAGACCTACCTTTGTGCCAGCTTTTACCGCCGCACGCAGCATATCTCCCGTGGCCAACTTGGGAATGCCATAATGGGCAGAGAGAGCATCCGCTTGGGTACCCTTACCCGCCCCTGGTGGACCAAATAAAACGATACGCATCTTCACCGTCCCTTAACCAGCTTGTTTTTTTTCATCAATCCATCGTATTGGTGGACCAGCAGATGGGAATTGATATGGTTGATGGTATCCATCACCACCGTCACCACAATCAGCAAACTTGTCCCCCCAAAATAAAAGGGAATGCTATATTCGGCCATCAAAAACTCGGGTAGCAAACACACCAACACCAGATAACCCGCCCCAAAAACCGTCAAACGGGTTAATAAACTATCAATATAAGATGCCGTCGCCTTCCCCGGACGAATGCCTGGGATAAAGGCCGTGTTCTTTTTCAAATTGTCCGCAACCTCCACTGGATTAAACACAATGGACGTATAGAAAAAACAGAAAAAGATAATCAAGGATGCATACACCAACATATACAGCGGCTGCCCATGCCCCAGCATCGCCACGGCATCATTCACCCAAGACATAGAACTCTGTCCGCCGCTAAACTGCAGAATCGAGGCTGGAATCACCAACAAAGCGTTGGCAAAAATGGGGGGAATCACCCCCGCCGTGTTCAATTTCAGGGGCAAGTGAGAACTCTGGGCCCCATAAACCTGCTGGCCCACCTGACGTTTGGGATATTGGATGGTGATGCGGCGCTGGGCGCGTTCCATATACACCACGGCCACAATCACGCCAACGGCCAGCAAAACGAACATCAAAACGGACAGGGACGATATCTGCCCCGTCCAGCCCAAAGTTAGCAGAGAACTAAGGCCAACGGGCAAATGGGCCACAATCCCCGCAAAAATAATCAGGGAAATCCCATTGCCGATGCCGCGGATGGTGATTTGCTCCCCCAGCCACATCAGATACACCGTGCCGCCCACCAAGGTAATCACCGTGGTTAAGCGGAAAAACAGACCCGGATTATGAACGGCCGAGCCGCCCATCCCCTCTAGCCCCACGGCAATGGCATAGCCCTGAATCGCCGTCAAAATCACCGTTAAATAACGGGTGTACTGAATCAATTTCGTGCGACCATAATCGCCGTCTTTTTTCAATTGCCCTAACTGGGGGGATACGGCCGTCATCAGTTGGATGATGATGGATGCGGAAATGTACGGAAAGATGTTCAGGGCAAAAATCGACATCCGCCCCAAAGCGCCCCCCGCAAAGGCATCAAAAACCCCCAGAATGCTGCCAGAATAGCTTTCAAAAACGCCTTTTAAAACGCTGGCATCCAGCCCAGGCACAGGGATATAGGTCCCCAAACGATAAATGATCAAGGCCCCCAAGGTAAACCAAATGCGGGCTTTTAATTCCGTGGCGCGACTGAAATTACTCAGTGTTAAACTGGCAGACAGCTGTTCAGCAGCAGAAACCATGACATATTCCCAAACAAGCGAAAGACCCTTTTGTATAGCAGTCCCCGACGATGTCAAGAATTTAAGAATCGGATTTACGACCCAATAAATAAACAATGAAAATCCCCTTGGCACAACAGGAAAAATCGGTTAGAATCTAAGGAAGATTTGATTGATTATTGGGGAATTGGAGTTCACAGTTTATGGTGCCCGTTGCCTTTGGTTTTTTGGCAGCAGCAATTGTAGCCGCGTCGTGCGCCGCTGCCAACAGCCCAGCAGCAGACACCAGATTTGCACGTTTTTTCCAAGAACTGGCGAAGGGGCCGTGGCAGGCCGTGATAGCACCTTTTAAACAGCTCCTCGGACTAGAAGCTAACCGATTTGACCTTAATGGACCGCTGGGCATCGCAACCGATGCCATCAAAAACTTAAAAGAAACAGTTGGGCTTTTGATCTTACTGAACTTGCAAAATCCAGAAAACTCGGGTTTTGATACGCCTTTCTCTCTTTTCTCCAATGGCGAGGCCTTGAAGTGCACTAAGGAAGCCCTTCGCCACATCACCGATGCATTTGTCCGTTGTCCTGAGATGACAGCAGCACTCGTTGCGCATTTCAACAAAACTACGGATAGTGCACTTGCCGTATCCTCACAAAAAATGAATGCATTTCTAACTCATTTCCGCACCATGCTCTTGCCACGTGTCCAAGACCTCGCTCTTTAAAAATTCCGAGTGACAAACCCCCTATCCCCCCCCAAAAAAATGTGCTAAGGTACCCCCCGTTTGGATGAAGGGTGTACATAAACCATGTCTGTGTTGGATCGGCTGAAGGAACTGTTTGGGGGATCGTCCCAGAGCATTGATCGCAACGACATTCCCCTTGCCACCGCCATGATCTTGCTGGAATTGTCCATGCGAGACGAGGGGCTGGATGCCGTAGAAATGAAAACCATTGTGGATTTGTTGTCCCAAAAATTCGGCTGCACACTGGCCGAGGCCCACGTGTTGATTCAACAAGCCGAGGAACGTCTGGACGGCCGCGATCACTTCTACAAAGCCACCAAAGTTCTGAAAGATCATCTGGACGAACGCGGGCGCGAAGGCATCATAGAAATGCTGTGGCAGATTGTGTGCGTCAACAATCATATTGACAACCATGAGTCCACCCTGATGCGCAAAATTGCGGGCATGTTATATGTGTCTGATAAACGCTCCGCCGAAATCCGCCAGAGCGTTCTGGTTATGTCGGGGCTGGACAAACCGTCTTGAACGCATGATAAATGATATAAAGAAAGGCAAAACATATGACGTTTGTAGTCACTGAGGACTGTATTCGCTGTAAATACATGGACTGTGTGGACGTTTGCCCCGTGGATTGTTTTCACGAAGGCATCAACATGCTGGTCATTGATCCCGAAGAATGCATCGACTGCGGCGTGTGCGAGCCTGAATGCCCCGCCGAGGCCATTTTGCCCGACACCGACGACAGAGCCGAAGCGTGGCTGGAGCTGAACCGAACCTACGCCGCCCAATGGCCCACCATCACGCAAAAGGGCGAGCGCCCCGATGATGCCGACATGTGGAAAGGCATCCCCGATAAATTCCAAAACCACTTTGACGAAGGGGCAGGGGAGGGGTCATAAGCCAAGCACGGATTCCTCTTTGCAGGATGTAACATTTCGCACAGACAAATGTTTTTTCTTCGTTCACAATCATAACAACAAACCATGAGGACAGACTATGGCTCAGGCACACTACAAAAACGGTGATTACGTTGTTTACCCCACCCACGGTGTGGGACAAGTCAAGGGCATTGAAAAGCAACAGGTGGCGGGAACCTCCGTGGATTTAATCGTGATTCACTTTACTCATGATCGCATGGTGCTACGTTTGCCCATGCACCGCCTCGAAAGCTCTGGCCTGCGCCCCGTCTGCACCGAGGATAAAATGAATTTGGCCCTGAAAAAACTCAAAGGCCGCTCCCGCGTGAAAAAAACCATGTGGTCGCGTCGGGCGCAGGAATACGAAATGAAAATCAACTCTGGCGATCCTTCCGCCATTGCCGAGGTCGTTCGGGACCTGTACAAAAATTCCCAGCAGCCCGATCAATCCTACAGCGAACGCCAGATTTACCGCACCGCGCTGGATCGCTTGGCCCGTGAATTGGCCGCCGTTGAAAACATCGACGAAGATATGGCGGCCATGAAATTAGAGGAAATGATGAACGCCGCCTAACCTCAAAGGACCCCCCATGCACGTTCGCATTTTCAAGCCCACCAAAAACGCTATGCAATCTGGCCAAGGGGGAAGGGGGGCGTGGTGCCTTCACCCCCATGCCCAAACCCCCAAAACCCCCAACGCCCTGATGGGATGGATCAGCACGGGGGACACCACCGAGCAAATCACCCTGTTTTTCGACACCCCAGAGGATGCCATCCACTACGCCCAGCAGCGCGGCTGGACCTATACCGTATTGCCCGATCATCCGCGCACCATGCGCCCGAAATCCTACGCCGCCAACTTTACCCGTAACAGGCCTGTTGTGTCATGATGGACCTTGCCCTGCAAACGCTCCTTTCGCCCATGATCCTGTTTTTTGTGCTGGGATTGGGTGCAGCTTTTATGAAATCGGATTTGTCCGTGCCCTCGGCCATTGCCAAGGGTATGTCGCTTTATTTGATGCTGGCCATTGGCTTTAAAGGGGGCGTTCAAGTCAGCACCGCTGGATTCACCCCCGATTTGGCGTGGACAGGACTTGCAGGATTCCTGCTAAGTTTATGTATGCCGTTTGTTGCCTTTTTTGCGCTGCGCAAAACCACAACACTGCCAGCCGCGGATACGGCCTCCATCGCGGGCCATTATGGATCCATCAGTATTGTCACCTTTATTGCCGCGACCCAAGCCCTGAAAACCGCTGGCATTCCCTTTGAAGGCTATATGATTGCCGTGGCCGCGCTGATGGAGGCCCCCGCCATTTTTACGGCCCTGCGTCTAGCCTCACGCTATGATCCAGAAACAGAGGCCACGCCGTGGCACCACATTCTGGCCAACGGATCGGTGGTGTTGCTGGCGGGGGCCTTTTTTATCGGCATGATCACGGGCCAAGAGGGCATGAACACCTTGGAATCCTTTGTTGTGTCCCCGTTTAAAGGGGTTTTGTGTCTGTTTTTGCTGGATATGGGCCTCGTGGCTGGACGGGGCTTGATGGAAAGCCGCCACCTGCTGCGGGGCAGTTTGCTGGCCTTTGGGCTGTATATGCCTTTTCTGGGGGCCTTGATGGCAGGGGGCTTGGCGGCTGTGCTGTCCCTAAGTGCGGGGAATGCTGCTCTGTTGATGGTGTGCGCCGCCAGTGCGTCCTATATTGCCGCCCCTGCGGCCATGCGTTTGGCTCTGCCACAGGCCAAGCCCGCCATTTCCCTGACGCTGGCCATGGGGATTACGTTTCCTTTTAATCTGATCGTCGGCATTCCCCTTTGGATTGCCCTTGCCCAAGCCTTCACTGGAGGATCCCAATGACCCCCAAAAAACGTCTGGAAATTATCGTGGATGGGGCCCTACAGGACAAGGTTCTGAAACTGCTGGCAACCCACGGCGTCACGGGATACACCATTTTGCCCGCCCTGTCTGGCGAAGGCCCCGAAGGCGCATGGCGGGGGGAGGGGCTGATTGCCGATGTGGGCCAAATGGTTGTGATTCTGTCCATTTTGGATGCCGCCAAGCTATCCGTTTTGGAAACCATCCTGCCGCCCTTTTTGGACAAGCATCAGGCCATCTGCACCGTCAGCGATGTCATGGTGTTTCGGCCGTCGAAATTTTAAGACTCCGTCACGTCAAAACCTGACCATAAATCATGAATTCATGAACAATACAGAGGCTGTCACAGTCGCCCCCGAAAGACTTTGTCGTCAAAGCGTTTCACAACCTCGTAAACCCCGTTTGCGTGCAGGGTTCCAAAATCGGGCAGGGGGGTGCCGTTAAACACTGTGCTTTTGACAAAGGTATAATGCAGTGCATCCCCGAACAGAAGAGCATCCCCCTGCTTCAAAGGTTCAGGAAAGCTGTATGTTCCAAAAATATCCCCTGTCATACAGGTGTTGCCTGCCAAGATATAATCATAGGGATGTTCACCAGCTTGGCCCGCCCCGATGACGGGGGCGCGATAGCCAGCCTCGATCACGTCGGGATGGTGGCAACTGGCCGAGGCATCCAAAATGGCAATGGGCATCCCATTATGATGAATGTCCAACACCGTGGCCACCAGATAGCCGCCGTTGTAGACAATCCCGCCCCCGGGTTCTAAAATCACAGACACCCCGTGTTGATCCTGAAAACGGTTGAGGGCATCCCCAAGGGCAGAAAGATCATAGTCAGGATGATTCAAAAGATGTCCCCCGCCGAAATTGACTGTTTTGACGGATTTCAGATAGGGGGCAAAGGCTTTAGAAACATGCTGGATTAACCCCAAAGATCCATCATGAAGGGATTCACACAGGGCGTGCACATGAAAAATAGCCACCCCATCCCAATCCACATCGCCCAGCTGGTCTGCCAGTGTGCCAAAACGGGAATGGGGGGCGCAGGGATTGTAAAGATCCCCCCCCACGGTGCTGAGGCCATACCCCGGATTGACCCGCAGGCCGATGTGTTTATCAGCCCCGATTGTGTGGCGAAAATGATTCAACTGGGCAGGTGCATTAAAATAGATATGATCCGCATAGCGCAGGATGTCTAGCATATCCTGATCTCTGAAGGCTGGTGCATAAACATGGACCTGTTTGCCGAAAGTTTCATAGCCCAACCGCGCCTCGTAAAGGCCGCTGGCCGTTGTGCCATCCAGAACCTCGGCCATCAGGGGGAACAGATCCACACGGGCAAAGGCCTTGGTGGCGAGCAAAACCTGACAGCCTGTTTTGTCCTTGAGCGTGGCAATGCGATCCAGATTCCGCCTGAGGGCCGCGATATCGGCAACATAAGCGGGCGTATTGATGGATGTATACCAAGGCTTGGCAGGCATTAAGGCAAAAGCCCCAAAGTCTGGGGCCCCTCAATCTGCCGCACATGCCACGGCAGGCCCTGACGTGCCAATTCATCCAAAAACGGTTTGGCGGGCAGTTGTTCCACGTTAAAGACTCCCTTGCCCTGCCATTGTCCAGAAAACAGCATCATGGCCCCAACAACGGGGGGGACGCCTGTGGTGTAGGACACGGCCTGCGCCTTGACCTCACGGAAAGAGGCCGCATGGTCGCATACATTATAAATCACAATGGTTTTGGGCTTTCCGTCCTTGTGCCCCTGAATGACGCACCCGATGGAGGTTTTGCCCGTATAGTTTTCCGCCAGCGACGACGGGGCTGGCAACAGGTGTTTCAAAAATTGAATGGGCACAATAGGCGTCCCGTTATACATCACCGGATCAATGCGCGTTAGGCCCACGTTCTGAAGGACCTCCATATGTTTGATATAGTTATCCGAAAAGGTCATCCAGAAACGGATCTGTTTCAGGCCCGGAATGTTTTGCACCAAGGATTCTTCTTCTTCGTGATAGATTAAATAGGATTTTCGGGGTCCGACCTCAGGATAATCAATCATGCGGGACAGGCTGACGGGATCAACCTCGATCCATTGACCGTTTTTCCAGTATTTTCCACGCTGGGTGACTTCCCGTAAATTGATTTCCGGATTGAAATTGGTGGCAAAGGCTTTGCCATGGTTGCCATCATTGCAATCAATAATATCAATGAATTCAATGCTATCAAACAGATGATCGCGGGCGTAGGCACAAAAGACGTTGGTCACCCCGGGATCAAAACCGCAGCCCAAAATGGCCATCAGGCCCTTGTCTTTGAATCGTTCTTGATAGGCCCACTGCCAGTGATAGGCAAACTTGGCCTCCTCGCGGGGTTCATAGTTGGCGGTGTCCATATAATGCACGCCCGTGGCCAAACAGGCATCCATCAGGGTTAAATCCTGATAGGGCAGGGCCATGTTAATCAGCAAATCGGGCTTTTGTTGTTCAATCAGGGCAATGACTTGGGCTGTGTCGTCCGCATCCACCTCAGAGATAGTGATGGGGGATACGCATTCTTTTTGAACGGCTACGCAGCTTTCCAAACGGCGAGAGGCCAAGTGAATATGCTTAAAAACATCCATATTCATGGCGCATTTTTTGGCCACAACCGATCCGGCCGCCCCTGCGCCGATGATCAAAACACGGTTCATGGATGTCATGTGTATCTCTTTCTATGGGTTATCCTATAGGTAGTGTCTCTTTTCAATCTAAAGTCATATACCATCATCCTTCACAATGTAAATGTATTTCCATTGTACTCATACAGCTGATTTTTTTGCTTTCAAAGACAGGCAAAACCTGTCATAGTGCCTTTTCTTCAAAAATACTTGAAAGTATATTCATATGGCCACACCTCCTTTAAAAGATTTTATTGCGCAAACTGTCAAAGATGTTTGTGATGCCATTGAATCCGTGCGTCGGGATCGCGCGGCCAATCCCAACAAAGCCTCCCTTTTTGGCAGCAAGGATGCCTTGCCTGCCATCGATTTTGATCTGGCGGTGGCGGTGGACCCCGCAGAAGACAAAACCAAAATTATTGTTCTGGGGTCCATGTCTTCGGACCATCCTTCGGTGCCGTTGGTGGCGGCCCCCGGTCCCAGCCGTATTAAGTTTCGCCTGAGCTTAACCCCCGAGGCCGAAGGCAAGCGTGATTTTACCCCCCGAGGTGATCGTCGTGATGATGATCGACCCCGTCGCGAGCCCCGTTTTGGTGGTGGCGAAGGCGGCGACCGTGATCGTGGCGACCGTCCCCGTGGTTTTCGCCCTGATCGGGATCGGGATGCCGCCCCCCGCAAACGGTCCTTTGGTGACGAGGGGCGCACAGGACGCCGCTTCGACTAATCTCCTAAAGCTTTAGGGGGGTAGTGTGACAGCCAGAGTCTGGTTTGCCGTATTTTTATGCTGCGCCCCGTGGGCTGTGGCGGCGGAGACTTTGCCTGTGACCTTGGAAGAGGCCTGCACCCTTGCCTATCAAACCCACCCCCAACTCAAGGCCGCCCGTTTGCAGGTTGAGGCCCTCGATGAAGACTACAACAAAGCCCTTTCAGGGTTTCGCCCCACAGTTAAGGTTTTTGGGGACAAGGGCTATGTGGATGAAAAGGTAGATAAACGGTTTGGGGATGATAACAAAGGGGATCGGGTTGACGCACGGGATCCCTACACTTTAGGGGTTGCACATAAACAACCCCTGTATCGCGGGGGGAAGACATTGGCCGAAATGGATTTGGCCTTGGCCCAGATTGCGGTGGGCCGAGAAAACCTGCGCCATCAAACCCAACAGGTATTGCTAGACACCATCAAAGCCTACGTGGGTGTGGTGACAGCGCAAGAGATTGTGACGTTTCATCGTGAGTATCAACACATCTTAGAGGAAAATGTTACCATCACAGAGGCCCGTTTTCAGGCTGATGATGTCACCATGACGGATGTTGCCCTGTCAAAATCCCGCGCAGCACGGGCCCGCACAGCATTGCGTCAAGCGGAACGCACGCTGGCCGCCCATCGGGCCGATTTCATGGCCATGGTGGGAACGTTACCAGGATTGCTGCGGGATTTTCCCAAAAGCCCCAAAACCCCAAAAACCTTAGCGGCGGCCACAGAGCGCGCCTTGGGCAAAAACCCCTTGTTGCAGGCGGCCTATCGCACCATCGAGGCCAAAGATGCCGATGTAGATCGCATCAGCAGTGGGTATCGTCCCGAGTTGTCCGTGGAATCCCAAATCTACCGTCAAGAGGATCCTTCCTTTGACGATCAACGCCGAGAAGGGGCGGAGACCAAGGTGGTTTTAACCATTCCCTTGTATGATGGGGGCATGGTGTCTGCGTGGACGCGACAGGCCAAGAAAGACCGTCAACGGGCGTCCTATCAAAAAGACAGTGTTTATCGGGATGTGATTCGGGATGTGACGCTGGCATGGCGGGATCTGGAAACCGCCACACTGGATTTAGAAACCACAGCGTTAGAGGTCACATCGGCCCTGAAGGCCTCCGAAGGGATGCAGGAAGAATTGGATATGGGCTTTCGCAGCACCTTAGATTTCCTTGATGCCGAGCAAGACCTGCTGGGGGCCCAACGCCGTTTCACCGCAACCAAAGCCCAAAAACTGGTGGCTGAATACACCCTCTTGGCGGCCATGGGGGCATTAGATATTAGAACAATTTCCAAAAAAACAAAACCCTATAACCCAAAAGATCATTTTGAACGGGTCAAGGGCCTAAGCTATGGTTGGTGGCAGGAGTGAGGGGGTGAGCATGGCAACGGATGCAAAACCCCGCTTGCCACCCGCAACCTTTGCAAACAATCCATTTGCAAAAAATCCATGGCGGCACCCTGTAAAAACACGTATAGTGACCTATATAAACACCAAAGGTTCTTTAGAAAAAGCATCGGATTTCATCAGGAGTGTTCATGGCCGCCCCCAAAAAAACTAAATCCAAACGCCCAACCATCCCCATTCGGGCCTATCCCGTTTTGCCACTGCGGGATATTGTTGTGTTTCCTTTTATGATTGTCCCGCTGTTCGTTGGTCGTACCAAATCCATTGCAGCTCTGGAAAAGGCCGTTCAGGATGATGGAATGGTCTTTTTAATGGCCCAAAAAAATACCTCTGATGAAAATCCTGATCCTGCGGAGCTTTATGAGGTGGGCACCGTGGCCAAGGTTCTGCAAATGCTGAAACTGCCCGATGGTACCGTTAAAGTTCTGGTTGAAGGTTTGGGTCGATCCCACGCCATCGAGTTTTTGGACAATCGTGAATTCTTGCAGGCCGTAGCTGAGCCGTTGACGTCCGACATGAGCGATAAAAAGGAAATTGCTTCCTTATCCGCCGCTGTGCTGTCCCAGTTCGAAAATTACATTAAGCTGAACAAAAAAATCCCCCCCGAAATTTTGGTGGGTTTGAATAAAATTGAGGATCCCGAACGCCTCGCCGACACCATTTCCGCCCATCTCTCCAACAAGCTGGCCGAAAAGCAGGATCTTCTGAAAACGCAGGATGTGGCCGAACGTCTGCAAAAGGTTTTTGCCCTGATGGAGGCAGAAATTAGCCTGCTGACCGTAGAGCGGCGCATTCGCAACCGTGTGAAAAAACAAATTGAAAAAAACCAGCGGGAATACTTCCTGAACGAACAAATCCGCGCCATTCAAAAGGAACTGGGCGATACCGAAGAGGGCAAAAATGAATTCGAGGTTTTTGAAAACAAAATCAAAACCCTGAAATTAACCAAAGAGGCCCGTGAGAAGGCCCTGAACGATTTGAAAAAACTTAAACTCATGCCCCCCTTGTCCGCAGAGGCTACCGTAATCCGTAATTATCTGGATTGGATTGTGGACTTGCCTTGGCAGAAAAAATCAAAATTAAATAATGACTTATCAAGATCTGTTGAGATTTTAAATCAGGACCATGATGGCCTTGACACCATCAAAGACCGCATCGCGGAATATCTGGCCGTGCAACAACGCACGGGCAAAACCCCAGCGACCGTTTTGTGTTTTGTGGGCCCCCCTGGAGTGGGAAAAACCTCTTTGGCCAAATCCATTGCGCACGCCACGGGGCGGGAGTTTGTGCGCCTATCGGTGGGGGGTATGCGGGACGAAGCGGAAATTCGAGGCCACCGCCGCACCTACATTGGGTCGCTGCCTGGGAAGCTGTTGCAGGGCATGAAAAAAGCTGGAACGTCCAACCCCTTGTTTTTGATCGATGAAATTGACAAAATGGGCCACGACCATCGCGGAGACCCCGCCAGTGCCCTGCTGGAGGTTCTGGACCCCGAACAAAATACCCATTTTCAGGATCACTATCTTGAGGTTGGGTATGATCTCTCTGACGTCATGTTTGTGTGCACGGCCAATACGTTATCATTGCCCCTGCCGCTGCTGGATCGTATGGAAGTCATTCGTTTGTCTGGCTACACCGAAGATGAAAAGGTCACCATTGCCCAAAATCATTTGGTCCCCCGTCAGAGGGAGGTCCACGGACTTTCGGCCAAAGAATGGAGCATCTTAGAGCCTGCTTTGCGGGACATCATCCGTTATTACACGCGCGAAGCTGGTGTGCGCCATCTGGAGCGTGCCTTGGCCAAAATTGCCCGAAAAATTGTCAAGCAGCTTTTGGTGAATCCTAAAACCAAACCCATTGCGCTAACTCCTGAGACTCTTACAGAATACCTTGGTATTCCCAAGTATCGTTTTGGTTTGGCAGAGGAACAGGATCAGGTTGGCGTGGCCACAGGTCTGGCTTGGACCGAGGTGGGCGGGGATCTGCTGACCATTGAAACGGTGATGTGGCCTGGCAAGGGCAAAGTCAAGGCCACGGGGAAATTGGGCGATGTTATGCAAGAATCCTTGCAGACCGCCATGGGGTATATGCGCTCTCAAGCCCTGACGCTGGGTATTGCCTATGACATGCTGGACAAGCGCGATATACATCTGCATCTGCCTGAAGGCGCCACGCCCAAAGATGGACCATCGGCGGGCATTGCGCTGGCCACGGCGTTGATTTCCATGCTCACCAACATTCCTGTGCGCCGCGACGTGGCCATGACGGGAGAGATTACCCTGCGTGGGCGGGTTCTACCCATCGGAGGGCTGAAGGAAAAGCTGCTGGCCGCTCTGCGAGGCGGCATCACAACCGTTTTGATTCCGAAACAAAATGAGAAGGATTTGGCAGATATCCCATCGGACGTTCAGGAACGCCTGACCATTATTCCCGTGGCTAACATGAGTGAGGTTTTGGTGCATGCGTTTACCAAGCCCCTAACCCCCATGGCTTGGCCAGAAACCCAAATTACAGTGGATTATGTGCCCCATGTACAGGGTGCCCCTTTGCCAGATTCTCCCCCAGTGTTGCATCATTAAAAACGGGTAACGTTGTGGCGCCCCCCTCTCTTCCGAGTACCCGTCAATACCGTGTGGGGGAGGCCGTTCGTCGTGCCTTGTCGGACATTTTGGCCCGTGGGGATTTTGATCTGCCCCTGATCAGCATCACGCAGGTGGATATGGCCCCCGATTTGCGATCGGCTCGCGTCTATTTTATGGGTGGAGGGGATGGAATGCAACTGCGGGAAACGTTAAAACAAGCCCGTGTTCCCCTCCAAAATGCCCTGCGTCCCTACTTGGCCACACGCCATTTACCCCGTCTCAAGTTTTGTGAAGATCGTACGCTGGATCACGTGTCCCTGATCCAAGATTTGTTTGAAAACCCCCGCGTGGCTCGCGATTTAAAGGGGGACAGAGATGAGGACAACGCCTAAGCCCCCCCCTCCACATACTGGCACATACGGCTCAAGGTATAGCAGATGGCGAAAAATGGGGGATGGCATGATCCACCGATACGTTAAAAAAGTGTTGACATTTTAGTTAAAAAATGATTTAATGAGGATATCTTTCAAAAACACCCGTCTGGAGACTTTTGCATGACCGTCGCTTTTCTTTTGGATAATACATACAAAGATGTTCATGATCTACTTTGTGAGGCCAAAAACTATATTAAATTTGTTCTGCCAGGTTTGCGTCAGAATGCCAAAGTCCAAGACCGTTTGGCCATGACCTATCACGCCACCCGTTTGACATCACGTCTTTTGGAAATGATGTCTTGGTTGTTGGCCCAGCGCGCCATTCAAAAAGGAGAAATGAGCGGCGAGGATGCCACCGCCATGGGGTTTACCATCACCAACGATGACATTTGTCGTTTTCAGGATGAAGAGGCATCGGAAACACTACCCGACGGTTTGCGGATTCTTTTAAAACGCAGCAATGATATTTATGTGCGTTTAGGTCGCCTCGATGCGCAAATGAAACGCGCTGCGGCATGATCATCATGGATTCCATGGATATTCTTAGAAAAAAACTAGCCTATCAGTTGACCTATCGCGGAACAAAAGAGCTAGACCATGTGATGAATCGGATTCGCAGAGAGGCTTTACCCGATCTTCCCGATGATCTGTTGCCTGCTTTACAGGCTTTTCTAAAACGTCCAGAGCCTGAGCTGATGGCCATGGTTTTTGGGCATATCCCCTTGCCCCATGATCTTCCAGCGGAATTAAAAGAGGTTTTAGGGACCGTTAGCCAAGAGGATGTGGCCTGATCTCGGCGAAGACAGGAAAGGATACGAACCTGACAAAGCCCTAAGAAACAGGATCAAGAAACACCTTGACGCCCCTTTGAAAATAAGGCTTTTTAAAGACTCCTTTTATGTGGGTGTTTCATGATTGTTTATAATAACGGCGTGTATTGTCGCCTGAGTCAAGCTGCAGTTTCTGTTCAGGACCGCGGCTACCAGTTTGGGGATGGCGCTTACGAAGTGATTCATTACACAGACCATCACGGCGTTGATGAGGATTGGCATCTGGACCGTTTGGACTATTCCTTGACCCAACTTCAGATTCCTTGGCCCATGTCTGCCAACGCGCTGCGGCAATGCATCCGTCACGTTAGGCTTTTGAATAAGCTCAGCACCGTGAATATCTATATTTCCATCACGCGGGGCGTGCCTGCCACACGGGATTTTGCGTTTCCCAAAACACCCTGTGCCCCCGTTTTGACCATGATTCCCTATCGCCACAAGCCTGTCGCGGAGAGATTACGCACCAAAGGCATGACCATCATCACTGCCCCAGACCAACGATGGGGCCGGTGTGATATTAAGGCCATTGCGCTGCTGGCTCCCTCGCTGGCGAAACAGGCCGCAACAGAGGCAGGAGCGGATGATGTGTGGATGGTGGATACACAGGGATGCATCACCGAGGGATCTTCTTGCAATGCCTTTATCGTCACGCCAACGGGGGAGATTCTCACCCGCCCCCCCAGCCACGCCATTTTAAAGGGCATCACACGCACACGCCTTATCGCCTTGGCCCGAGATGCGGGGCTGAAAGTGACAGAGCGCCCCTTTGCAGTTTCTGAATTAAAAGAAGCGGCAGAGGCCTTTATCACCCGCACCACAGGGTTTATAATTCCAGTGACATGGGTGGATAAGTATTCTATAGGGACAGGTCATCCTGGGCCTGTCACACACAATCTTCTTTCGCTTTATGAAACCTTTGTTCAGGAACAAAAACATGGTCGATTTGCCGACACCACGCGCTTTGTTGTTTGATTGGGATGGCACCTTGGCTGATAGTGCGGCAGTGATTAAGCATTGTTATGACGCCGCCACCGCCGCCGTTGGGGCTCCACCCATCAGTATGGAGGATGTGCGTTTTAAACAAACACGCTCGGGCCGAGATACTTTTCCCGCGTTATTCGGGGATCAATGGCCTGTGGCACGGGAGGCCTATTACAAAGCTTTTAAAGACATGCATCTAACGCATATCGCGCCCCTGCAGGGATGTGAAGATATGCTACGCCGCCTGCGCCCCTTGGGGCTATTTATGGCGGTGGTTAGCAACAAAACTGGACCCTATTTGCGGGATGAAGTTGCCCAATTTGGGTGGACGTCTTTTTTTGATACCATTGTGGGGGCTGGCGATGCGGTGCGAGACAAGCCAGATCGGGCCCCCCTAGATTACGCCCTATTGGGGACGGATATAGCATGCGCCCCCGATGTGTGGATGATTGGGGATTCCACCACGGATATGCTGGCCGCCCGTCACGCTGGTGTTACGGGTTTATTGTTGCGGGATGTTCCCCCGCAACACAAAGAGTTTGACGATTGTACGCCAAATCTTTATGTGTCTTGTGCAGATGATTTAACCCAACTTTTAGAAAGTCTTGGTTTACTACAAAAATTAGGTTAAACACAACAACAGAACCTGAACAACAAAACAACCAACATTGCAACAACATTGGGATAACGTGGACCATGGCCGATAAAAACAATTTACAAGATATCTTTTTAAACCATATCCGGAAAAACAAAATCGCCGTCACGGTTTTTCTGGTCAATGGGGTTAAACTGCAGGGTAGCGTGACGTGGTTTGATAACTTTTGTATCTTGCTACGTCGGGATGCCTATACCCAGCTGGTGTATAAACATGCCGTTTCTACCATCATGCCCCTAAATCCTGTTAAACTGTTTGACACGGATGACGAGGCTGATTTGCCCCAAGAGGCTTAAGCCCCCTGCATGACATTGGTGCGTCTCGGATGCCGCAGCAGTGATTTAGCCAAAGCCCAGGCGGCTTTGGTGCAAGTTGCCTGTGACCCTTTGGGATATGATTTTGTCAAAACAGATATCACCACCACGGGGGACCGCATAACGGATCGACCCCTGTATGAGGTTGGCGGGAAAAATTTATTTTGCAAAGAGATTGACTTAGCCTTGCGCCAAAGCGTCATCGATTGGGCTGTGCATTCCCTGAAAGATGTGGAATCGGATTTGGCCCCTGATTTGGCCTTGGCTGCGGTTTTGCCTGCGGAAGACCCCAGAGATGTGCTGGTGGTGCGGGATCCTGCTTGGCGGACATTGGCAGATGTCCCTTGGGGGGCCTCTGTGGGCACAAGCTCGCTGCGTCGCGCTGGCCATTTGCGGGCCGTTCGGGGTGATTGGGTGATTCAGTCGTTGCGTGGGAATGTGCCCACGCGTTTAAAGGCGCTGCATAACGGGTTTGATGCTGTGATTTTGGCCCGTGCGGGCCTGAATCGTCTGGGGATTCAGCAGGCCTATATTCCCCTTGATGGCGATGTGATAACACCCGCCGTGGCCCAAGGGGTCATTGGCGTTGTGGTGCGACGGGATGAGATGTCCCGCTGGTCAGAGGCTTGGGCTGTTTTGGATCATGCCCCTACGCGCCTTCGTGTGACGTTGGAGAGGGCTTTGCTTTCGGCCCTAGGCGCCACATGCAAAACCCCCATTGGGGTGTATGTAGAAAATGTTGGTACATCTGCCCTCACGCTACATGTGTCGCTGGTTCATCCCCAGAGTGGGGCTCGGTGGTATCGTCGCTATCCAGCCCCCAATATGGCCGATATGGACACTGTGGCCAGCGATATTCTTCGTCATGCCCCTAAGAATTTGATAGCATGGGCTTAACAAGTCCTTATCACGCCAAAACTGAGTGTGTATAACCCTAAGGGTATATCTGGACAGCCTTTCGTCTTTGACTTATAACCCAAGCATCGCGCATTGGTAATTGATGTTTTATGCGTCACATTGTGGCTTTTTTTCGTTTAAGTGGTATCCTTCTGATCACAGGATTTGCCATGGGGATGTTTGTTCTGGCCATTGTGTTTCGCCTGAACACCCATAAAATTCCCCTCTACTGGCACAGGGGCGTTTTAGCCATTTCAGGCCTGCGGGTTCATATTGTGGGAACCCCCAGTGCCGTCACACCTACGCTGTTTGCCAGTAATCATAGCTCGTATTGGGACATTATGGTTTTGGGGTCGCTCATCGAAGGATCTTTCATTGCCAAAAAAGAAATCGCCAGCTGGCCAGTCATCAGTTTTCTGGCCAAGCTACAAAAAACCTATTTTGTGGATAGAAAACCCCGTCATGCACAAGAACAGCTGGATGATCTCACCCTGTTTTTGCACGACAAACGCAATTTGATTTTGTTTCCTGAGGGCACCAGCAACGATGGCAATCGCGTTTATCCCTTTAAACCCACCTTGTTTCACATGGCGGAACAAGAAAACTTGGTGATCCAACCCGTGACGGTGGTCTATTCCCTGCTGGATGGTATGCCCATCCATAGAGGGCTGCGTCCCTTGACCGCATGGTATGGGGATATGGATTTGTTTTCCCATTTGTGGACCGTTTTGAGCATGGGGACCTTGCAGGTGGATGTTGTTTTTCATGAAACGCTGGATCCTGCGACCTTTCCGTCCCGCAAAGATATTGCCAAAAAGGCCCATGCCCTGATTGAACAGGGTCTGGGGCAACGATACCGAAACGCCTTTATGGACCATGAACCCAAACCCCTGCGTCGTCGCCATGCCTGATTCCCCTGTCCGTAAACTGTTTTTGAAAACCTATGGGTGCCAGATGAATGTCTATGACAGCCAGCGTATGGCTGCGTTATTAAAACCCCTGAATTTCGAGGAAACGGATGACATGCATCAGGCCGATTTGGTGTTGCTAAACACCTGTCATATTCGGGAAAAGGCTGCAGAAAAAGTTTATTCCGAATTGGGTCGCATCAAAACCATCCGCAATCGCCGCCGCAAACAGGGATCGGACACCTTGATTGCCGTGGCAGGATGCGTGGCGCAAGCCGAGGGCGAAGAAATGGCCCGCCGCGCTCCCTTTGTGGACATGATCGTGGGCCCCCAGTCTTATCATCACCTGCCCGAGCTGATCACCAAAGTGCTGCGTCAAAAAGGCACAGCCTTGCTGACCGATTTCCCCGAAGTCACCAAGTTCGATGCCGCCATGCCCGATGTGGCCCATGGTCGCGCCAGTGCCTTTGTCACCATTCAAGAAGGGTGCGATAAATTCTGTTCCTTTTGTGTCGTCCCCTATACACGGGGGGCGGAATACTCTCGGTCTGTGACAGAAATCCTTGAGGAAGTTCAAAACGCCCTTGATCAAGGCGTTGTGGAAATCACCCTTTTGGGGCAAAATGTCAATGCCTATCACGGACAAGGGCCCGATGGAACGGTTTGGGGGCTGGGGAGACTGTTGTTTGCTTTGGCAGAGCTACCCCGCTTGCAACGCATACGCTACACCACATCCCATCCCCGTGATGTTGATGATGATTTAATCGCCGCCCATCGAGACCTGCGTGTTTTGATGCCCTTTTTGCATTTGCCTGTGCAATCAGGGTCAGACAAAATATTACGGGCCATGAACCGCAAACATACACAGGCAGAGTATCTCTCCATCATAGAGCGCCTGCGGCAGGCCCGCCCCGATATTGCTTTTTCCTCTGATTTTATTGTGGGATTTCCAGGGGAAACAGAGGCGGATTTTGAAGATACGTTCTCCCTTGTTAAGGCCGTGGGGTACGCCCAAGCCTATTCCTTTGCCTATAGCCCCCGCCCTGGCACCCCCGCATCCCTAGAGCCCCTGCAAGTGCCCGAGGATGTTAAACGGGAGAGGCTTCACCGCTTACAGGCCCTCATCACAGAGGGACAACAAGCCTTTAATCAAGCCAGCATCGGCAAAACCCTACCCGTTTTGTTGGAATCACGGGGAAAAAAAGCAGGCCAGATCATGGGTCGCAGCCCCCACATGCAATCCGTTCTGGTGCAAGGGCCTGAAACATGGCTAAACACCCTTAAAACCGTCCGCATTACAGGGGGATACGCCAACAGCTTGATTGGGGTTGTGGTCTGATTTTTATCAAATAAAAGTGTTAAAGCAAATCATAAATTAAAGAGCCTATGATCGCCGCCTCAGCATCCAGAAAAATCCATCTTTCTCGCTTAAATGATGACACACCTTAGAACTCCCCCACACTCTGATAAATATCCTCGTACCCCCCCAAAAAAACCTGCAAAATGACAGAGGCCGCCATCATCAGGGCCAAGAACCCGAATATAATTTGCATGGGTACGGAAATGAAAAAGATTTGAATCTGCGGCATCAAACGGGCCAGAATCCCAACGCCCAAGTTAAAAATCAAGCCCATCACCACCAAGGGCGCTGCCAGTTGCAGGCCAATCATCATAGTGTGATCCGCCAGCTTAAGCAAGGAAGAGCTCATATCCCCCATCATCAAGGGGGCTTTCAGGTGAAACAAATGATAACTGTCCACCAAGGCAATAAGGCCAAGATGATGCAAATCCGTCACCATCACCGCCGTAACGGCCACCACCGTCATAAAAACCGTGATAATCCCCGTTTGTTGAATCATGGCTGGGTTAAACAACATGGCACTGCCCAAACCGATTTGCGCCCCAATCACCGAACCCGCCACGTCCATAATCCCGATAATCAATCGGGCAATCATGCCAAAAAACAGGCCAATTAAAACCTCTTTGGCCATCACCACCACAATCATGGCGGGGCTGTCTGGATACACGGGCACATCCACCACAGGCCGAATCACAAAGGATAACAGCAACGCAAAGGCCAGACGAATCCGCGGGGAAACATAACTATCCCCGATCCCAATCATCAGCATCAGGGCCGTGCCCAAACGGGCGAACACCCACAGGTGGGCAAACACCTCCTGCGATAGGAAGGTTACGAGCATCCCCCCTCCGCACGCATCAAAAAGTACATCAGGCTGTCCTGCAACGCGTGGCACGATGCATCAATAACGTTGCCAGAAACCCCCACCGTGGTCCAGACGTGATCGTCATGATCTTTGGATGTTATGGTCACACGGGTCACGGCCTCGGTCCCTGCTGTAGGGGTGAGGATCCGGACCTTGTAATCAATCAAACGGATTTCATTCACCTCGGGATAAAATGGGGATAAAACGGTCCGCAGGGCCCGATCCAAGGCATTCACAGGACCATTGCCCTCCGCCACCGCCATATGATGAGTGTCGCCCACGTCCATTTTCACCGTGGCTTCGGATAGGGTGATGAGTTCCCCTTTGGCGTTCCAGCGGCGTTCGTCAATAACGCGAAAACTGCGCAGGGTGTAAAACGGCGGGAAAGGGCACAAACGCCGCCGCGCGAGCAAATCAAAACTGGCATCGGCCCCATCAAAGCTATACCCCAAAGATTCCAACCGTTTCAGTTCCTCTAAAAACGCCTCCATGGCTGGGGCTTCAACCGTGATGCCCAGACTTTGACAGCGGGCCATAATGGCGGCGCGTCCCGCCTGTTGGGACATGACCAAATCCCGCTGATTGCCCACCCGCGCAGGGTCGATATGTTCGTACAGGGTGCTGTTTTTCTGGATGGCAGAAATGTGCAAGCCCCCCTTGTGTGCAAAGGCCGCGCTGCCCACATAGGCTGCGTGGGGGTTGGCGATGCGGTTAATCACATCCTCAAAACTGCGGGCTATGGGGGTGAGCTGTTCCAGATGCTCCCCCGCCGCCCCCAAGGTTAAATGGGGATATTTAAAGGCCACGTTGGCCAGAATGGGGATCAGGTTGGCATTGCCACAACGCTCCCCAATGCCGTTGATGGTGCCCTGCACCATGCGGGCGCCCGCCTCCAACGCCGCCAGAGAGTTGGCCGTCGCCAGATCCGCATCGTTGTGACAATGAATACCAAGGTTGTGATGGGGGATGTGGGCCGAAAGGCTCTCCACGGCCCTGCGAATGTCCGTGGGCAGGCTGCCCCCGTTGGTGTCACACAGCACAATCCAGCGGGCACCGGCGCGGTGGGCGGTGATTAGGGCATCGATCATATACGCCGGATTGTTTTTAAATCCATCCAGGGCATGTTCGGCATCAAAAATCACCTCTTTGCCTGCCGCGATGGCGGCGCGGATGCTGTCCTCGATCATGCGCAGGTTGGTTTCCAGCGCAATGCCCAGTGCTTCGGTAACCTGAAAATCCCACGCTTTTCCCACGAGGCAAACGGCGGGGGCCTTGCATCCCAAAACCGCCTGCAAAGAGGCGTCGTCAGAGGCAGCCAGCTTCGCCCGACGGGTCATGCCAAAGGCCACAAAACGGGCATGATTGAGGGGGGGCAAGTCTGCAAAAAAATCGGTGTCTACGGGGTTGGCCCCTGGAAAGCCAGCCTCGATGTAATCCACCCCCAAAGTATCCAGCAGGGCTGCAATGATCTGTTTGTCGCGCACCCCAAAACTGATGCCCCGCATCTGGCCCCCATCACGCAGGCTGGTATCATACACAAAGACACGGCTGGCATCGATCATAGGGCGTTCAAAACGTCTCTTTCACAGCAGATCCCTTAAAAAGGCAAGGAAAAATCAGACTTTATCATAATCTGTTTAAAGAAGGGATGTTTTTTTTGTGAACACCCAGTGAGTCCCTTTTTGAAGACGGGCTTGCGGGATCGGGGCAACATTGTGGGGGAGATTGATGTTTTTATACGCCCTGTTGTATCAAACGTTGTTGCCACTTGTCCGCATAGATCAAATCAAAAGAGATGTCTTTTTGGTGATCGGCACGCAAACAAAACTCACCAACAGCGGGTTTAGAGGCAAGGGTCGAAAGATACTCCAAAACCTTGGCTTTATAGGCACTGTCTGGATTGTCTAGGTGGTTGCCTTTAGTTTCCACAAAATAATACTGGCCATTTTGTTTCAGGATCAGAAAATCAGGATAGATTTTCTCTTTTTTCCAGCCCTGAACATAATACTCTGTGCCCTTTGTCCCCAGACGATGCCACCATTTGACGGCTTCACTGTCGTTGATGTACCCTGCGACGTCTCTTTCCAGTCCGTTGTACTGGCTGTTTAATGGGGGCCGAAACAGGTTTTTATCATACGGGGCGTGGCTATCGTTTGGGGCCTGTTCAACGGTACGGGTTTCGCCCATATCCCAATTGATTCTTTGATCCCACGGGGATGCCACGAGTTTTAGCATGATTTGGCCAGTTTCCAGCTTTTTGATAAAAAGCTGTTCGGCTTTGCCAATCAATATGTTACTCTCCTTGTCGCCAAACAACCATTTTTTGGCATCCTCGATGATTTGACGCACCAAGTCCAACTGGGCGTTGGCAATCACCCGTTCATCGGGGTTGATTTTTTTTGCTGCCGAGATCACCTCTGTCAAAACGCGGTGTGCCTGAAAAGGGTTGAAAATAACATCTGTTAAGTAACTGGTTAATAATGGTACATTTAAAGCATTGTGCTGTTCAACCGTTCGTTTCCTGCGTCCAATGGTATCCCATTGCAATTCCCCCTCTAACGTTGGGACATAATCGATTTTATGTTCATTCACCCCGATGACGGATTGATCGGCCAAAATAGGAATATCCTCGCAAGAATAATCCTGCCATTCAATATCGGATAAAATATCCCGATAATAATCAAAGACACGGGGTTTGCCGTCCGCCCCCACGGATGACAAGATGGGCAGAAAAATTTTATCTTGAAAATCAGGGTGTCGTTTTTGGGTCCGTTTCTGTTTATCGGGGGGACCATCATTTGCGTGAATATGGGATGCTATATCCCTTAGGCCCTCATTTTCCAAGCCGTTTTTTATATGGTTGACGGTTTGGTTAACATCCTGTTGGCTGCAATACACATAACATTCGTTCAGGGATTGTATTGATGTGGATCGTGCGTAGGGTTGGCGCAAAACCCGCCCTGTGTACTGGGTCAAGGCGGTTTCACTATGCTTTGGGGCCAAAATGGCCAGAACATAGGCAAAGGGGCAATCCCACCCCTCTCGCAGGGCATCTTTTGTGATGATGTACTGCACGGGACACAGCTTATCCAGCAAGTCTTCGTTTTTGATTTCGTCGTTTTCGGATAACTTGATTCGGATTTGGCGCTCTTGGACTTGGCAGCGATTGATGAGATAATTTTTGATTTCAACAACCTGATCGTAATCATCCCCTGATTTTTTGGATTCTGCAATAATCACCATAATCGGGCGGATATAGGTTCCCTCGCGGGCGTGGAGTTGATCGGCGTCTGTCGATAACTGGGTTAATTGATCATGGGCCAGCATCAGGGTTGTTTGCCACGTTTCCTTATCATCCGCATGAACATGAATGGGGAGTTTTATCATTTGCTCTTTTTTCAAACTTTGCCCGCCAATATCCACCAAACGGTTGGTTTTTTCACGGGGGGTGGCGGAAAATTCCAAAATAAACAGTGGGTTAAATTGATTGATATTATCAATGGCTTTTTCGGTGGCGTTGCCTTTGTGTTCTTCATCGATAATCACGATGGGACGACACAGGCGAAACACATTGCCCAAGGATTGCTTCACCGAAACACCCTGAATCACGTTGCGTTCCAGCATATCCGCCTCCATCAGGTTGGGGACGGCGTTCATCAGGGCATTGTTGGCCTGATAATCATCCACGGGCGGAAAAAATGACGCATAACGCCCTGTATCGCTGTAGATTTTACGGGCATCCTTACGGTTGGCAGACACATTAAAGGACTGCAACATCAACACCATAACGCACAGATAATGATCCACGTCATCTTGGCACAGGTTATCGCCCCGCTCTAAAATCTTTGTTCGCCCGCCTGATTCCAAATCCAGTTGCCTGCGATAGGGGTGTTCGCGGTTTAATAACGCCTTTACCGTTTGATTATAAATCGTTTTGCTGGGGACAATCCACAGGGCCAACCCCCGTTGTGTTTTGAAATAATCGCGGCTGATGCGCCCCAAAGCACACGCCGCCAGCAGGGTTTTTCCCCCGCCCGTGGGGATTTTAAGACACAGATTGGGAATTTCACGCCCCATACCGTCATGGCGGGGATGATACGGGGGTGAAAATTCACGGCCTTTTTTGTCCACAACACGGGGAAGGTCCACGGTTTTTTTTATGGCCTGCCATGCTTTCGCGGGGTAATCGGATTTTTCGGGCAATGTGGCATCATCATGGCCACGGGATTTTTGAAAATCGTAAAAATCCTTGGCCTGTATCCATTCACCCTTCAGGGCCTGTAAATAGGTATCCAGCGTATCCAAAACCCCTTGCTGATAATCCTTCAATGGCAAAGAGTGCAACATCACGCCCCCACAAAATTATGAATGGCATAGGGGATTTGGCAAAAGGTGATGTTGCGGTCCTTTAAATCCTCCCCCGACATGAATTTGGCGGTGGCGAACACCAATTTTTTCTTTTGGCTGGGGTGGGCCTGAATAATGTCCACCTTTTCATCGTTTAATGCCGATTGATTGCTGCGTAAATATCCCAAATCGGGGCGGTAAATGACATACACGGCGTAAACATCGGTTTCCCCCACAAAAAAATCAGGCTGCGGCGTGATGGTGCGGGGCAAGCTGCGCCCCGTGGCCGTATAAAACACATACTGGGACAGGGCATTGTAATCGGGCAAATGTTCCCCCGATAATATGTTTTCAATGTCCATGTCCCCGCCCAAGGTGCAATAGGTAAAGCTGCCCCCCAATCCATTTTTGAGTGCCGCATCCTTGGCCGTGGGCACGCCCCGTATCACACGCCGCACACGTTCCGCCGTGATGGTGTCGGCGTAATCTTCGCATTCAATCAAAATAAACTTGCGATTGCCGCCGTCTTCCTGATTCAACGCCAACACCGCATGGGCGGTGGTGCCACTGCCCGCGAAGGAATCGAGGATGATGGCGTTTTTGTCCATTCCAATTTTCAAACAACGTTCCACTAAATCAATAGGTTTGGGATTATCAAAAACATTATCGCCCAAAATTTTTCTTATTTGTACAGTGGCAATATGATTTTCTGAAAGATCATCCCACAGATTATCCGCTATTTTTCCAGTATTCTCACGTTCATTCCAATAAGATTTCTCTCTTATCGTGTTACCCTCAAGATAAAGCCGTCCATCATTTTCTAGTTTTTTAACTTTATCTCTTGTCATGCGCCAACCTTTAGCTGGGCAAGGCCATAATCTACCATTATTGTCAATATAATCATACGTGGTTTCTGGGCCGGGAGATTTAGTTTTCTGCAAAGAAACAGTACAATAGTTACCTCGCCCATCATTATCATTTCTATTGTACGTAGCCACTGTTGACTCTGCCAATGGCTTAAAAACTACATTTAATTTAAATTCATATGACTTTGAATACATAAGAATGTACTCAATATTAACAGGAAATTCCTTTGATACTGTTTTTCCACTGTTATTCTTTCTCCAAACAAATTCGTTTACAAAATTCCCCTCCCCAAAAATCTCATCCATGAGACACCGCAGGTGGTGAACCTCGTTATCATCAATACTGATAAAAATCACCCCGTCATCGGCCAAAAGTTCCCGCAATAACTGCAAACGGGGCCACATCATGCACAGCCATTTGTCGTGGCGTTCCATGTCCTCTTTATCCACGGGGTTGGCTTCTTTTTTTAACCATTCGCGTATCAGGGGGCTGTTGACTTTGTCGTTGTAACACCATCCCTCGTTCCCCGTGTTATAGGGGGGATCAATATAAATACATTTGATTTTCCCCGCATACTGGGGCAACAGGGCCTTTAGCCCATGCAAATTATCCCCGTGAATAATCAGGTTATCATCCAAATTGGGGGCATCAGACAGGGATTTTTCCACATCAACGGATAACGTGCGAAACGGCACGGACAAATGATGGGCGTAAACGTAGTGTTTTCCCTTAAAATCCAACGTGGGCATGGTGTGACTCTGTTATGGTTTATATATACGTCATACACCTTAGCGAAGAGGGGGCAACAAATCAATTTGTGAATTGGACCTTATCCCGTTGCTCTTACAGGCCTTGTTTCAGGTCTTGTTTCAGTTGTTGACGTGTTCGCAGGCTTTGATAATATCCTTCCGACCCTTCAGGTATACCTATCCCATTATGAAAATTGTCTTTGGCTGTGCGTTCATCTTCGTTCCGCTTTAGTCGCGACCATCGCTCCCTAGCCATGAGACGCGCCTCTTGATAATCGCGACCTGCCATAGGGACAATAGGTATATGTTTGGGTTTCTCCCTAACAAGGGGCCTGAAAAACCATAAGGAATAGCTGTGATGACCCATTTTCAAGAGTACATCGGTCTTTTGCCGCAGGATTCTCTGCACACCCAGCCCAGTTACATTCGCCTTTATCGTGCCTACCTGTCTCATGTGCCGCCAGAGGATTTGAAAGGCATTTCGACCACGACCCTACAGAATCATGTGGATGCTTTATGGGCCTTGATACAGGATCGTCCCACCCATTCTGGCCCGCGCATTCAGACCTATCCTGTGGGCACCAGCTTGACATGTGTCAACATTGTCAACGATGACATGCCGTTTTTGGTGGATTCCGTCACGGCGGCCATCAACACCTTTGGTTATCCCGTTGAACTGTTGATTCATCCCGTTTTATCCGTCAAGCGCAGCCCATCTGGACATTTGGAAAGTATTGAAGAAACCCTCACTGCGGGTGGGTCTCTGGAATCTGTGATGCAGGTGCATTTGCCCTTTATTCCGGGGGCCAGTGATGTGACGGCCCTAGAGTCCGCCTTGCATCAGGTTTTGCAACGCGTGAAAGAGGCCGTTTCTGATTGGAAACCCATGCGTGATCGCGCCAAAGCCGCCGCCGATCACGTCACGGCCGCCCAAGGTGGGGCCGCTGAAGAAACACGGCATTTTATCGATTGGATGCTGGCCAACAATTTCACCTTTTTGGGCTATCGCAGTATGGACCTTGTGGAGGGGGATGGGGGATCTGTGGATCTGGTCATCAAGCACGAAAAAAGCTTGGGGGTTCTGAAAGATCCAGCGTATTCCCTGTTTGATATTCGTCGTTATGGTTCTCATTTGCCAGATGCCATTGTGGATTTTCTTCGGGATGGGGCCCGCACCATTCATTTTGGAAAATCATCCCATAAATCCCAAGTTCACCGCGCCACGTCCATGGATGTGGTCAGTATCAAGCGCTTCCACCCCAATGGTCAGGTGGCTGGGGAAGAGCGTTTTGTGGGTTTGTTTACGTCCCAATCCTATTATGCTGCCCCCGAAACCGTCCCCATTTTGCGTCAAAAAGTCCAGCATGTCATTGAAAAGGCGAAAATGGACCCCAGTAGCCATAATGGAAAGGCCCTGCTGCACGTCATTCGCACATTCCCTAGGGATGAATTGTATCAAATTGCATCAGATGATCTGTTGACCATGATCCTTGGGATTTTAAATCTTCAAGAAAGACAGCGGGTATCCCTGTTTTTGCGAGAGGATGTCTTTAAACGTTTCATCGCCACCATCGTCTTTGTTCCCCATGATCGCTATACCTTAGAGGTTCGGAAAAAAATTGAGTCTATTCTGTGTTCAACGTTTCACGGCCATTTAAAAACCAGCCATGTGGCGGTGGAAGAGTCCATGCTCACCCGCCTTTATTTTGTTATCGAAACGGACCCCTCTCGCTGGCCCGCTTACGATGTGAAGGCCCTTGAAACAGAGTTGCAAAATGCGTCCCGTCGGTGGGTGGATAATTTGAAAATTTCCCTGTTGTCCTCTTCATCCCCCGAAAAAACCCATGATTTGCTGAAACATTATGGGGATGCTTTTCCCTTGAGTTATACGGATACCTTCTCCGCCAAGGAAGCCATCGAGGATATTTTCAGACTGGAAACCCTATACGCACAGGGCCAGTTGGATGTGCATTTGTATCGCCACGCGTACATGCAGTTGCACCATTTCCATGTGCGTCTTTACACCATCGACAACCCCCTGTCCCTTTCGGAAATGTTGCCAGTTTTGGAATCTTTGGGCCTGTCGGCTGTGACGGAGCAGGCGCATAATATCTTGCCCATTCACCATGAAACTGGCTGCTGGATCCACGATCTTGAGGTTTATAAAACAGATAAATATCCCATTGATATCAAATCAATAGAGCAAAATGTTAAAGCTGCAATTCAGGCCATTTGGCGCCGCGAATGTGATTTGGATGCCCTGAATGGTTTTGTTGTGCGCTTGGGGTTGCCTTGGCGGGATGTGAACATTCTTCGCACCTATTTAAAATACCTGATGCAATCGGGCCATGCGGTTCAATACGCCACAGCTGTTGATGTTTTGCATCATAATGTGGATTTTGTGTCTTGTTTTATAAAACTTTTTTATTGTTATTTTGATCCCATGACTGCGCGTGAAGACACCGCAAGGGCAGAACAAGAGCTAGCGGCGGTCTTGAATAAAGTCACGGGTGTTTATGAGGACCGTGTGCTTTCCGCCCTGACGATTCTGCTCCGTGCCACCTTGCGCACCAATTTTTTTCAGCGGGATGACGGTGGTCAGCCCCGCTCCGCTCTCAGCGTTAAGCTCCGTTCTACGGATATTCCCTTCTTAAAAGAGCCACGGCCCTTTGCGGAAATTTTCGTTTACAACACCCAAATGGAATCCGTGCACTTGCGTGGGGGGCCTGTGGCGCGTGGGGGAATTCGTTGGTCAGAAAGGCCAGAGGATTACCGTCAAGAGATCCTTGGCCTGATTAAAGCGCAGCTGGTGAAAAACGCCCTGATTGTGCCCACAGGATCCAAGGGGGGCTTTATTGTGAAACGCCCTGCGGACGCCACGCCCCAAACGTTAAAAGCCGCTGTTGAGGCCGCCTATCAAATGATGATGCACAGCATGCTGGATATGACTGACAGCATTGCTGCGGACAAAACCATTGTTCATCCCGTTGACGTGATCCGTCGGGATGCCGATGATCCGTATTTGGTGGTGGCGGCGGACAAGGGCACGGCGACCTTTTCTGATTTGGCCAACGGGTGCGCCCAAGCGCGGCATTTTTGGTTGGATGATGCCTTTGCCTCGGGCGGCAGTGTGGGCTATGACCACAAAGCCATGGGCATCACCGCCAAAGGTGGGTGGGAAGCCGTTAAACGTCATTTCCGCGAATTGGGACGGGATATCCAAACCCAAGATTTCACGGTGATTGGTGTTGGGGACATGTCGGGGGATGTGTTTGGTAACGGGATGTTGTTGTCCCGTCACATTCGCTTGCTTGGGGCGTTTAACCACCAACACATTTTTGTGGATCCCAACCCTGATGTGGTTGTTAGTTTTGAAGAGCGTAAACGTCTGTTTGAAACCCCCCGCACGCAGTGGACGGATTATCGGGCCGAGGCCTTATCTGCTGGGGGCCGTGTTTATGAACGTAATGTTAAAGAAATCACCCTAACCCCTGAAATCAAAGCGTGCTTTGGCATCAAAGATGATGTTGTGCATCCAGATTTCCTGATTCAAACTCTGCTGAAACACACGGTGGATCTGTTGTGGTTTGGGGGGATTGGGACGTTTATTCGGGCGCCCCATGAAACCGATAGGGACGTTATGGACAAAGCCAACGACAGCCTGCGGATTGCTGCGGACCAAGTGCGTGCGTCCGTGATCGGAGAGGGGGCGAACCTTGGCATGACCCAAGCCGCCCGTGTTGCGGCAGCTTTGGCGGGTGTGAAGTTAAACACCGATGCCATCGATAATTCAGGGGGTGTTGATTGTTCAGACCATGAAGTCAACATCAAAATTTTGCTAACTGGCCCTGTGCGCCGCGGCGACATGACGCTGGCAGAGCGCAATGACCTTTTGGCCTCCATGACGGATGATGTGGCCCATTTGGTGTTAAGGAACAATTATCTGCAAACGCAGGCCCTATCTTCGTTAGAGCATCAGGGCACGGCGTTGGTGCACCCCTTAAAAAAACTCATGCGTCATCTTGAGGACCGGGGACAGCTCAATCCCGCGCTGGAGGGCTTGCCCACCGAGGCCACGTTGGATGCGCGGCTGGAGGAGGGGTTGGGTTTTGTGCGGCCGGAGCTGGCGGTTTTGTTGGCCCACAGCAAAATTGCCCTGAAAAAAGACCTGCAAGGCACCAATCTTCTGGAAGAAGAGCGCATGCTGGAGGATGTGGCCCTCTATTTCCCCTCGCGCCTGCGCGATCGGTTTTCGGAGGATATGAAAACCCATCCCCTGAAAAAAGACATCATCGCCACCTTTACGGCCAACAGCATGATCAATCGTATGGGGCCCCATTTTGCCTTTTCCATGCAACAGGCGGTGGGATGTGAACTGTGTGACGTTGTTCGGGCCTATACCATCGTGCGGGAGGCGTTCCATCTGCGATCCCTCTGGCATGACATCGAGGCCTTGGACAACAAGGTTTCCGCCACCACCCAGCACAAAATGCTTTTTTATACAACCCGTCTTGCGGACAATGCCATTGCGTGGTTGCTGCGTCAGCATACCCAGGGCACCCTTGCGGTGACGGAGTTGGTCAAAAAGTTTCGTCCTTTGATTCAGGAATGCAGCCGCATTTGGCCGCAACTTTTGATTGGGGAAGAGCGGGCCGTTGTGGAAAAAACCCAAAAGGCCCTGCTGGATGAAAAAGTTCCTGACAGTTTGGCTCAGCGTATCGCCATGTTGCGCCCCATGATGGGGGTTTTGGATGTCATTGCCTTGGCCGAGCAAGCCAGTGCGGACCTGTCCAGAGCGGCCCAGACCTATATGGCGGTTTACGATGCCCTGTCGTTGCATCAGGTGCACCATTTGTTGTCCCGTTTGCCCTCCCCGACTTTGTGGGATCAGCAAGCGCGGGATGCCTTGCGCACGGATCTGTATGCGGCCCACCGTGACCTTTCGGCGCGACTTTTGGCCCTGTCGGGAACCCCGCAACAGGCCCAAGCGGCGTGGATGGAGCAAACAGAATCCCAAAGAAAACAGTTTTTGGGGATGCTGAGTCAGATGGATTCCAACGTTCGGCTTTCCAATCTGGTGGTGTTGATGCGGTTTTTAAAGGCCATGGTGGGATAATGGACACTATGAACTCGTCCCCGCAATTTGGGTCTTTGCATGCTGGATAAAACCTTTTCCCCTGCGGTGTTTGAGGGCAAGCAGTATGATCGTTCCCTGAAGGCGGATGCCTTCGCTCTGCGGGGCAACGGGGCACCCTATACCATTATGATGCCCCCCCCGAATGTCACAGGGGCCCTGCATATGGGGCATGCCTTGACCTTTACGTTGCAAGATATTCTGGTGCGCTATCACCGTATGCGGGGCCGCGCGGTGTTGTGGCAACCAGGGACGGATCATGCGGGCATTGCCACCCAAATGGTGGTGGAGCGCATGGTCAATGCCGAGGGCACCACCCGCCAAGCCCTAGGCCGCGATGCGTTTTTGCAGCGGGTTTGGGCATGGAAAGACTCTTCTGGTGGCACGATTGTTTCGCAACTGAAACGTCTGGGGGCCTCCGCCGATTGGTCGCGGGAGCGCTTTACCTTGGATGAGGGGTTAAGCCAAGCCGTGCGGACCCTGTTTGTGTCCATGTACCGCGATGGATTGATTTATAAGGATAAACGACTGGTCAACTGGGATGTGAAGCTGCAAACGGCATTATCGGATCTTGAGGTGGTGTCGCAGGAGGTGGATGGGGCCTATTATCATATCCATTACCCGTTTGTGGAGGGCGCGGGGGGCATCACCGTGGCCACCACGCGGCCGGAAACGTTGCTGGGGGATGTGGCGGTGGCGGTGCATCCTGACAATCCCAGCCTGAAATTTGCCATTGGTCATCATCTGCGTTTGCCCTTAACAGATCGCATCATTCCCGTGATTGCGGATACGTACGCCGACCCTGAAAAAGGGACGGGGGCCGTAAAAATCACCCCCGCCCATGATTTTAACGATTTTGATGTGGGACGGCGGCATGGTTTGCCTTTGATCAATATCCTAAACGCCGATGGAGCCCTGAACGATGCTGTGCCGCAGAGATTTCAGGGACTAGAGCGTTTCGCCGCCCGAAAGGTGGTGATTCAGGCCTTGGAAGATGAAGGGTTTTTGGTCAACATTGAACCCACGCGCCACGCGGTGCCCTACGGGGATCGCTCTGGCACGGTGATCGAGCCGTTTTTAACAGAACAATGGTACGTTCGCGCCGATATTCTGGCCAAACCCGCCCTGCAAGCGGTGGAGCAAGGGATTGTGCGTTTTGTGCCTCCATCGTGGAAAAACACTTATGACCGCTGGCTGGAGGATATTCAGCCGTGGTGCATTTCCCGTCAACTGTGGTGGGGTCACCGCATCCCCGCGTGGTATGACGAAGATGGTGTGGTTTATGTGGCGGAAACAGAGGCGGACGCCAAATCCATGGCTGGCGGCAAGCCCCTCACCCAAGATCCCGATGTTCTGGATACATGGTTTTCCTCGGGATTGTGGCCGTTTTCGACCCTTGGATGGCCCCATATCTCTGATGAACTCAAGGGACACTACCCTAGCTCTGTTTTGGTGACGGGGTTTGATATCATTTTCTTTTGGGTGGCCCGCATGATGATGATGGGGATTTATGCTCATGCCAAAGAGGGCGGTTATCATGACGCCCTGATGGCGGGCCAGCCCATTCCCACGGAAGCTTTGGCGGCGGCAGTGCCCTTTAAGGATGTGTATATTCATGCGCTGGTGCGGGATAAACACGGACACAAAATGTCAAAGTCCAAGGGCAATGTTGTGGACCCGCTGGATTTGATGGACCGTTACGGCGCGGATGCTTTGCGCTTTACCTTGGCCATCATGGCGGCCCAAGGGCGTGATGTGAAACTGGACACAGCCCGTATCGAGGGCTATCGCAATTTCGCCACCAAACTGTGGAACGCCGCCCGTTTTGGGGAGATGAACGGGTGTGTGTGGGATGCGACTTTTGACCCACAAACGGTGACGTTGGATGAAAATCGCTGGATCATTGTTAAACTTACCGAAACGTTGGCCACCGTGCAAACCGCGCTGGAAACCTATGCCTTTGATGATGCCGCGCAGGCCCTGTATGCCTTTGTTTGGCATGAATTTTGTGATTGGTACGTTGAGC
>CANGYP010000003.1 GCA_947458235.1 Alphaproteobacteria bacterium | reverse complement strand
CCGGAAGCATATCTTTGATCTTTTCCCATTGATCATCCCGAAGAGCATAACGATGCATACCTATCCTATCTTATTGTTATTTTTGGATAGATGACGTTCTCCCCTAAACCTACACCATTGTCAAGAACCTAAATGATGACAGGCCCTAAAAATAACGACTGTTGTGTTGTCAAATATTCTACGGTCGTGTTTTCATCCTGGATTAGCGTTTTTATGGTATCGTAAATATTATCAGAATCACTCATAAGAATCGGGCTATTTGCATAAAAAAACTTCAACCATTATATGGTTTATTAATTTTAAAATCAATAAAATAATTTGGCTTCCGCAGAACCTTTGTCATTGCGAGCGCAGCGAAGCAATCCAGAAATGCCAGCAGCAAAAAAACTGGATTGCCACACCTCCTCCGGAGGCTCGCAATTGTGTGCGTAAGTCCTATTAAAAAGGACTGGTGCAAATATTTATTACCCAAGTGTCATCCCCGCTTTCGCGGCGATGACATGGGTTTTAGAGGGGGAGGCTCGGCCCGTTAGGGTCGTTTTTGTGGGCATGAAAGAGAGACAATTTACGCCTCGGCGTTGGATCCCCCTGCGGCGGCTTCGGCGCGTTTGGCGGCTTTTTCAGCGCGTTGTTCGGCGCGTTCCTGGGCTTTTTTACCAGGCAGAGCCTTTTGTGGGTTGTTGCGGGGGGCGGGTTTGTCCATCAGGCCAGCGTTGGCAAGGAACGTTATAACGCGGTCCGTGGGCTGGGCACCGGATTTCAGCCAGTAGGCGGCGCGTTCGGTGTTCAACACCACGCGCTGCCGCGATCTGGATCACATTTTGTATGGGGTGTGGCCGGGACATAGAGAGTGTCGTCACGAGAATTTTGCCCACATAATGATGCATCGGATGTGGACGGCGGCGAGGAAAGATTTTTTATGAAGATAAACCCAAAGTCATACACGCCCTCGTCTCCTGGGATTAGATCATTTTAGTATGACCTTGATTGTGAATGGGTATAAACGACCATATCCGATTATCGATGATGACACGTCCTACACCAGAGGCAGTTCTCCACAGGATTTTTGGTAATTTTGTTGATAGTGGCGCAGGTATTTATCTGTGATCAGGTTTGTTTTTTGGATAATACACACATCGATGGTGTTAAAGGGGTGATCAATAACAGCGCCATCCCCCACAGTACAACCCACCCGCAGATAGCCTTTTAGGAGGGGGGGGAGAGCATTTAAGGCTTCTGTGATATCAATGTCTTCCTTAGGCACGATGTTCATGGGAACATAGCGTTCCTCTAGGGCGCGAGTGCGCAGGGATTCTTCTGCTAAATGGTAATGGTGCAAATAGGATAAGGGCAAGCGCAAGGCATCCACATCGGTGCCGTGCAAACTGGCGCAGCCAAACATCAGTTCAATCTCTGCCAGAAACACATAGGTTGCCAATCCCCGCCACAGCAGGTTCATGGTGCGACCGTTACGAAAGTCTTGATGGACACAGGATCGTCCCAGCTCTAAAATCTCACCAGGATGCTTCAGTAATTTTTCAATATGATATTCAGATGCCGTATAAAAGCGGCCATGACGCTCAGCTGCGGCGCGTGTGACCAGACGATAGGTCCCCACCACAGAACGTTCCAAAGATGGGGCCCGCATGTCACAGACCAATAGATGATCACAAAACCCATCCAACAAATCCGCATCCCGTTTCATCCGACGCGTGCCAGGGTCGGCTTTGGCTTTCATTTCTTCATAAAAGACATGATAGCGCAGGCGTTGAGCGGCCTCGATTTCCTCTGGTGTGGTGGCTAGACGGACCTGCATATCCCCAACATCTAGGCATAGATGACTCAGAGGCTGAGCGGGCGTGGTGACAAAGGGGGCCTTAGCACTCAGGATCGGTGTGTTTTTTTCTTCGTCCATACAAGTCCAATCGATGGTCTATTAGGGTGTATCCATACTTGGCAGCGATTTCTTGTTTCAAAGCCTCTAGTTTGGGGTTATAAAATTCAATCACTTCGCGTGTATCAATATCAATCAGATGATCGTGATGATCATCCGAAACGGCCTCATAACGGGCGCGTCCGTCACCAAAGGAATGTTTTTGGATGATCCCAGCATCTTCAAGAATTCTGACGGTCCGATAAACCGTTGCCAAACTAACCTTGGCATCCAGCTTAGAGGCCATGGCGTAGACCTCCTCAACATCTGGATGTCCTTGGGCCCCTAACAAAACCTGCGCAACAATGCGGCGCTGGTCCGTCATTTTCAGGCCCTTTTTTTGGCATAAGGCTTCGAAATCAAAGTCAAAGGCAGAGTTGGACATGAAACAGCATAATTCGGTAGATTCTATCTTTTTATCCCCAAAGCATCCGAAACGCAAGATGCCGCGTGGGCTTTCTAAGCGGCTGCGCCCACAGCGAAGATCACGAAGCGAAGACGGCTGCCTTGGGGAGGTTGTGCCGAGTCTTTGGGAGCGGGCAACGCGCACACAGCAAGCCCGAGATCTTGGCACACCCTTTGCAACAGTCCCTAGAAAAAAAACAAAACCATCATCGAAAGGTTTTTTTTATGGACTCAACCCTTTATGTTGCACTGTCCCATATGAATGCCATGCGGCGGCGTATGGATATGACGGCCAACAATGTGGCCAACATGACCACCCATGGCTACCGCGAAGAAAAGCCCTTGTTTCAGGAAGTTCTGCAAAAAGATTTTCGCAGCCAAGGCGTGTCCTATGTTCAAGATGCGCGGACAGTGCGGAATGTGAACAATGGACCGATGGAAGAAACGGGTCATACATATGACTTTGCCCTGCAGGGGGCTGGCTTTTTTGCCGTGAAACATCCCACCACGGGGGAGGTCACCTATACCCGTGATGGACGATTTCGCGTTAACACTACGGGCCAGCTGGTGAACACGCAAGGCCTGTCGGTGTTGGGACAGGGGGGGGCACCTTTGTCCATTCCCCCTACGGCGCGTCAGGTGGTTGTCACCAGCGACGGGACCATTTTGGCGGATGCCGCCAACGTGGGCCAACTGCAGGTGGCCCAATTTGACAATGAACTGCTGCTGAAAAAAAGAGAGGATGGCCTCTACGAAGCCCCCGCCGCTGTGCAACCCAACGGCAAGCGGGAGAATGTTCAGGTCATGCAAGGCATGATCGAGGGATCCAACGTCAATCCCGTGGTGGCCTTGACCGAAATGGTGGACATTGCGCGGGGCTATGAAAGGGCCGAGCGCATTGTCAGCAACGAAGACGAACGTATCCGTGATGCCATCCGGAAATTAAGTGGTCGCAACTAAACCTTAGGAACATAACCATGCAAGCTCTCAACATCGCCGCCACAGGTATGTCGGCCCAGGAAACCAACGTTTCTGTGATTTCCAACAACATCGCCAACATGACCACCACGGGCTTTAAACGCCAGCGTGCGGAATTTCAGGATTTGATGTATGAACAATTCCGACGGGTTGGCACAACCTCCAGCGATGCCGATACGTTGGTCCCCACAGGGATTCAAATCGGTTTGGGGGTGAAAACTGGCGCGGTTTACCGGATTCTGGAGCAGGGGACGCTGGAACAAACGGGCAATCCCTTGGATCTGGCCATTACGGGGGATGGGTATTTTCAGGTGACATTGCCAAATGGGGATATCGCCTATAGCCGGTCTGGGTCTTTGCAGTTAAACGATGCGGGGGAAATCGTCACCAAGGATGGATACAAAATCGAGCCCACCATCAGCATCCCCAACGATGCCATTGATATCACCGTTAATGAATCTGGCGAGGTGTCTGTTAAGCAAGATGGTCAAATCGCGCCCACCGTTGTGGGCCAAATCGAATTAGCCAAATTTGTCAACGCCGCAGGATTAGAGGCCACGGGGGATGGATACTTTCTGGAAACCCCAGCCTCTGGCGCCCCCACGGTGGATGTGGCGCGGGCGGATGGGTTTGGAAAGGTTAATCAGGGGTTTTTGGAAAGCTCTAACGTTAATCCTGTGACAGAATTGACCAATTTGATCAAGGCCCAGCGGTCCTATGAATTGAATTCCAAGGTGATTAAAACCACCGATGAAATGATGCAAACCCGCAATCAGGCCTAAATCCCATGAAACATCTGTTTAGCGTTGTGTTTTTTCTGATAACCTTGGCCCCCATGGCCATGGCCGAGGAAGACATGGTAGAGGTTTACGTCCCCGCCCGCACTCTGTCCACAGGGGAGATGATTGCAGAGGCAGACTTGCAGATCCTGTCCGTGCCCGCGCGGGACCTGTCCAGCAACGCCGTGGTGGATCTGAAATCTCTGGTGGGGATGGAGGTCAAGCGCACCCTGAAGGAAGGGACCATCATTCGCAAAAATGCCATCGCCGCCCCGATCCTTGTGTACAAAAAGGAACTGGTTACCCTGACAGTGGAAACCAACCAAATGCGTCTAACCGCCCAAGGCCAAGCCATGGACGATGGGGCCATGGGTGATGTCATTCGCGTGATGAATTTAACCAGCAAAAAAGTCATATCCGCTGTGGTCAGCGGCAAACAATCGGCCACGGTCGTGGTGGCCAGCGAAGGAGCCGTGCCATGATCCGTCATCTGTTGTTAACGTGCCTGTGTTTATCGTTGGGGGCATGCGCGTCGTTTTTGGATCGCGCTTCCCGCGTGGGGGAGCCGCCAGAACTGACCGCCATTGAAAACCCCATACAAGCCGCCGGATACCGTCCAGTATCCATTCCCGTGCCGCCGCCCATGGTGGAGGCACCCGCGGCCACAGGATCCCTGTGGCGCCAAGGCAGCAAGTCGTTTTTTAAAGATTTGCGGGCCCATGATGTGGGGGACCTGTTGACCGTCACCGTCACCATTGATGATGACGCCAAACTGGACAACACATCGGAGCGCTCCCGCCAAAACAGCGATTCCGTGGCCGCCCCCAACGTTTTGGGACTGGAAAATTATCTAGGGAAAATTTTGCCCGATGGGGTGGATCCCACAAAGTTGGTGGACACCAGCAGCGAGTTAAGCAACAAAAGCGACGGCACCATCGATCGCAAAGAACAAATCAACCTGAAAGTCGCCGCCGTAGTGACCCAAAAACTGCCCAACGGAAACCTGGTGATTCTGGGACGGCAAGAGGTGCGGGTGAATTACGAAGTGCGCGAGCTGCAAATCGCCGGCATCATTCGGCAGGAAGATATCACCAACAAAAACACCATCTCCTATGACCAAATTGCTGAGGCCCGCATTTCCTACGGCGGCCGTGGCCACATCAGCGACATTCAGGGTGCCCGCTATGGATCGGAAATGCTGGACATTATCCTGCCTTTTTAAGGGAGGCTGTGGGGGTTGGGCCGCTAAGAGCTTTGAGAGTCTGGACTTAGCGGCTTGATTCTGTTATCATGATGCCTATGAGCACCAAAAAAGTCCTGATCGTTGATGACGAAGCCTACATCCGCATCCTTCTGGAACAAACGCTGGAGGATCTGGAGGAGCATAACGTGGACCTATTGATGGGCACCAACGGGGTGCAGGCTGTGGATCTGGCGGACCGCCAGCATCCCGACGTCATCGTGATGGATGTTATGATGCCCGAAATGGATGGCTTTGATGCGTGTCAAAAAATTAAACATTTATCGGCAAACTATAATCCGTATATCATTTTGCTGACGGCTCGGGGGCAAAGCGCCGATCGCGCCCATGGTCACGATGTCGGGGCGGATGATTATGTGACCAAACCCTTTGATCCGGATGCTTTGTTGGGCAAAGTGGCCTCTGTTTTATCCGTGACGGTATCGTGAGGCCCTATGCACGCCAAAGGGCGTAAACTGCTGCGAACGTTAAAGGATTCGGGCCTGCTCGCGTCTCTGATTCGCACGTTGATGGCCTCCAGTCTTTCTATTTTGCTTCAGGATACCGTGGTTTATACGTGGGAGCAGGATGAATCCCTAGACCCCGCCACCCCCACCCATTTTCTGACCTCGGGCAGCCTGTCTTTGGTGTATCAAACGGATCAAACGGTGCCGCAGGATGTTTTGGATCTGTGCCAAACGGTTTTGGCTGCGCTGGATCATCACACCACCTTACAGTACGAGCTGTCATCCGAAGTTCTGGAGATGTATCGGGATCAGAACACCCTGCTGGATGCGGCCAAAACCTTTTCCAAAATTTCGGATCGCAATCACCTGCTGGAGCAGGCCATTGATTTTATTGCCCATTGGACGGATGCGTTTATTGTGAACCAAATGGGGACGGTGGTGGCCTCGAACATTCGGGACATGCGGGTGGATCGGGTGGTGGCTGTGCCGTGGCATGACCAGTCCAGCATTGACAATACCCCTGCCGACGGGGGCCGTCCCCGATTGTATTTCCCCATACCTGTTGAAGCCGCCCCGCCCCTGATGATGGTGCTGACGCGCAAACAGCCCTTTCGCACGGTTGAGGTCCAGCGTTTGACCCTGATGGGGTCGCTGTTGGCATCATATCTGGATGCGCTGCATTATTTGCGGGAGCGGCAAATGCTGTCCCGCTATATGCCCCAAACGGTGCTGGAGGGCATGCTGCAAAACCCCACCGTGGATTTGGGCGGGACCGAGCGCCAAGTCACCGTCCTGTTCACCGACATTCGGGATTTTACCGGCATCACCCAGCGCTTGGGGGCGGCGCGGACCGTATCCCTGCTGAACATGGTGTACGAAGTGATTGTGGAGGACATTCGATCCTGCCAAGGCATCGTCGATAAATACATGGGGGACGGCGTGCTGGCGATTTTTGGCACCCCCATTCCCAATCATGAACATGCCACCATGGCGTACCGCGCCGCCCGCCAGATTCACGAACGCCTGCAACTGCACCAAAGCCGCTTTTTGCACCCCGTTCAGGTGGGCATCACCCTATCCACGGGGGAGGTCATTTCTGGCAACATCGGGGTTCACGACCGCATGGATTATACCGTCATCGGCAACTGCGTGAATTATGCCGTCAAATTACAGGCGTTTTCCAAAAAATACGCCTGCCCCATCCTGATGGACCGCGCCACCTACGCCGCCCTGAACAACCACGACAAAAAGGATTGTCAGGATCTGGATCATATTTTGTATGGGGTGTGGCCGCAGCAGGTGACAGGTGACAGGTGACAGAGGGGATCTTCCGTTATCCTGCAACGTCCAAAAGTTAAAAAACGTTTTGTGGTTGAATCATTGTTTTGCTGCGGTTTCTTGTGGCTTGTTTTTAAAAAATGTGCCGCCAGTGTGCCAGAGCGAAAAATAGGGGGCTTTTTTGGCTGAAAAATTTTAGCAATAAAGCCTTGTTTTATATGGCGGATGGGGTGGGATTTGAACCCACGATGGCGTTGCCGCCATACCGGTTTTCGAGACCGGCGCATTCGACCACTCTGCCACCCATCCAAAAAAAGTGTGCCTCTGTGATAAACACAATCGACATGAAAAGCAAATGATGATATCATCAATTTTATTGCGCATTTTTACTTTTTGTTCATCGTTACGGCTGTAAACTCAACTGTGAAATTAATGATTCTTTTGTCATGAAACCTGTTCGGATCGTGGCTTGCCTTTGTCTGTTTGGCCTTATGGGGGCGGGGGGGGCGTGGGCTGGCGTGTGTTATGATGCCATCCGTCAGGTTGAGCGGCAATACGGTATGCCCTATCAATTGCTAGACGCTATCTCCGTCACAGAATCAGGCCGTTATTTAAATGGAAAAACAGAAGGTTGGCCATGGACCCTGAACGTTGAAGGGGCTGGCCATTATTACGACAGCAAGCAAGAAGCCGTTGCCGCCGTTGAAAAATTCCGCAAGCAGGGCAAAAAAAGCATTGACATCGGGTGCATGCAAATCAATCTAAAACATCACCCTAAGGCGTTTTCTTCCTTAGAAGAAGGCTTTGACCCCATGGCCAACGTCACCTACGCCGCGCAGTTTCTGCAAGAGCTGAAGGCCCGTCACACTACGTGGGCGCGGGCCATCGCCTATTACCATTCCGCAACACCAGAGCGGCAGATGATCTATAAAAAGCGTATTCTGACCGCTTGGCGTAAACAGCGGGGCGAGCCTACAGCGTCGGCGCCTGTGACCCGTGGTGCTCCCTCGTACCCCCCCGCTGTGCGGAAGGTTTACGAACGCGTGGCCCTTATGGAGCGGGCCCGTCGTTATGAAATCCTGAATCAACGCCAACAACGCGGTTTAAAAGTCATTCGTTTTGCTGAATAGTCGGATATGATGGGGGCCTGTGTCTTATCCCACGCGCTGGTTTTGCCCCTGTGTTTTCGGTTGTAACGTCTTGTCTGCCCTATCTGGGCCCCCTCATCCCTTGGTCCCGTGGCCTTTGCGTGCTGCAAGATACAGCCCGCTATACTTATCTGGGGTTTTCCCCTGACAAGATGATTCGGCATGATACCCTACCATCCCCCGATGATCTTTGGGATAGGGGATCCCCCTGCCCCACCTTAAAAGCCAAAGATGACCTGCCCCCCTTTCAAACGGGCTGGATGGGGTTTTGGGGGTACGAGATGCTGCATGGTCTGGAACAGCAATCCGTCAAACCCCATGACGCCTATGCCCCCTACCCTTTCGCATGGATGGGATATTATCCCGCCGTACTGGCACTGGATCATAAAGAGAAACGAGCGGTGGCCATGGCCAATGGATTTCCGGAAACCACCCATAAAGCTTGGGAAACAACGGCGCGAAGACGCCTTTGGACCCTAGAAAAAGCCTACAGGCGTTTGATTGCGGACCAAGAAAAGGCCCTGCAAGCCCCCTGCCCTGCCCTGCCCGTTTTAAGGCCATGTCTATCCCCAGAGGCCTACACCGCCATGATAGAGGACGCCCGCGCCAGCATTGCCGCTGGCACCGTGTATCAGGTGAACATTGCCCAAGCGTTCGAGGGACCGTATCCCCAGAAGGATCTGCCGCGCCTGTATCACGCATTAAACCAGAACCACCCCGCCCCCTATGGCGGGTTTTTGGATATGGGGGATGCGGTGTTGTTGTCCCTATCGCCAGAGCTGTTTTTTCACCTAAACCCCCAAAATGATTTGACCATGCGCCCCATGAAAGGCACGCGGCCCCGTGATAGAGAGGACCCCCAGAATGATGAGCGATTAAAAACCCAGCTGCAAACCAGTGCAAAAGATCGGGCCGAAAACCTGATGATTGTGGATTTGATGCGTCATGATATGGCCAAGCTATGTTACGCGGGCAGTGTCACTGTGCCCCATTTGTGGTCGGTGGAATCCTATTCCTATGTCCACCAGATGACCAGCACCCTACAGGGCAAGGTTTACGAGGACACATCCCCCCAAACCATTTTAAAAACCCTGTTTCCCAGCGGATCCGTCACCGGCGCCCCAAAAATCAAAGCCATTGATGAAATCACGCGCATCGAACCCATGGCGCGGGGGCCTTTCTGCGGGTCTATGGGGTATATCAGTGCCACAGGGGCGATGCAGTTTAATGTGCTGATCCGCACCTTGGTCTGGGGAAAAAACCGCCTGTATCTTCATACTGGGTGCGGCATTGTGGAGGATTCGGACCCCATGATGGAATATCAGGAAAGTTTGGCCAAGACGGGCTTTTTAAAACCCATGCCCTAGAGCGCGGCCCTCAGTCCCCGACGACGCTGAGCGGAGGAGGGAATGTTCATGGCCTCGCGGTACTTGGCCACGGTGCGGCGGGCGGCGTCGATGCCTTCCTGTTTCAGGATCTCCACCAGCGCGTCATCGGAAAGGACCGTTTGCGGGGTTTCCTGACGGATATGATGGGCGATGCGCTCTTTGATGTATTTCGCGCTATAGGTCGTGCCGATGGCGTTCGCAATCCCCTGCCCGAAAAAGTATTTCATTTCAAAGGTGCCCCGCGGGGTGACCATAAATTTTTGGGTGGTGACGCGGCTGATGGTGCTTTCGTGCAGGCCTGTTTTTTCCGCCACATCCCGCAGCACCATGGGTTTCAAATACACGATGCCGTGGTTGAAAAAGGCCTCTTGCTGGCGCACGATTTCTGATGCAACTTTGCAAATGGATTCGGCCCGCTGTTGCAGGGCCCGCAATAACCAGTCCGCATTGCTGCGGCTTTGGGTCAGATAGGCTTTGTCTTCTTTCCGCTCCAAACGATGTTTCAAATTATCATACACGGCCTGTTGAAAGGTGATTTTGGGAAAGGCCACTGGATTCAAATGCACCTGCCACAGGCCCGCAGCGTCTTTTTTCACCAGCACATCGGGGATCATGGTTTCGGCGCGTTCGCTGAGGAAACGGGTGCCCGGGCGGGGGTTCAAACTTTTGATTTCTGTCACCATGGCCTTCAGCTCGTCCCGCGTGACTTGGCACCAAGACATGAGTTTGTCATAGTGTTGGCCCCCCAGATCCTCCAGATGGTCGATCAAAGTTTCCATTTGGGGGTCCAGACGGTTACGGTCGCGCAGTTGCAAACTAAGACACTCCGCCAGCGTTCTGGCAAACAGGCCCGCTGGTTCCAGCGTTTGTAAAACCTGAAGAACGCTTTCTACCTCTTCGATCTGGGTTCCCAGCTGCTGGGCAATCTCCGCCACACTATCCACCAAGTATCCCGAAGCATCCAACCCATCCAGCAACCGCAAAGCAATCATAATGTCCGCAGGATGCGAGAACAACAGGCCGATATGACGGCTGATATAGGACCGCAGGCTTTCTTCCTCGCCCCGCTCGAGCAACAGATCGTGATCGGCGTCTGCGCGGGGCAGATCGATGCAGGATAAATCCGAACTAGGGTCCCAAAAATCTTGATCGCTGATGTCCAGATCGTGGGGGGCATCGCTAGCGGGTGCTTTGGGCCCCTCCAGCAATCCATCATCCATTTCCAGCAGGGGATTTTCCAAAAGATAGGGCGCGATTTCCGCCGCAACCTCCACGGAGGATAACTGTAACAATTTTATGGCCTGTTGCAGCTTAGGTGTCATCACCAAAGATTGCTGTAGGCCCGTTTGTAAGCTACTGCGAAGGTTCGTCATCGTGTTATGCTTTTTTTAAACCGTCTTAAAAAATTTATGGCAGACAAACATTGCCCAAATGTAAACGCGGTTGCAAAAGTTGGGCCAACGCCACAAATGTGGGGACAGGAATTTGCTCTGGCCGGTGGCTGGGGGTGAGATTGAGGGCCTCTAAGTCCTGTGGCGTCAGAGGTAGGGCCTTCATCAAGGTGCTTTGGATCATTTTTCGCCGCGCCTGAAACGCCACCGCCGTGACGTGCTGCAAGGTCTGCACACAGACGGCGGTGGGCTTGGGGATCAGACGAATGACTTGGGATGTCACCTTTGGCGGGGGAACAAAGGCCTGTCCCGAGACAATGGGGCCAAGGGCCACATCGCACAGGGCTTGGGCTAGAATGCTCAGGCGGCCGTAAACCTTGCTGCCATGGGGGGCGGCCATACGTTCGCTGACTTCCTTTTGCAACAAAACGGTGATGCTGGCGATGTCGGCGCGAGCCGTCAAAAAACGGGTGAGTAAGGGTGTGCTGATATTATAGGGCAAATTGGCCACGATGTGGCGGGGCCCCTGCCCCAACTGGGCAAAATCCACGGTCAAGGCATCCTGCATCACAATCTGCAGGGGGGCCACGGCCTGAATATCCCGTAGCACATCCAGAAACTGGGGGTCTTTTTCAATGACGATGACGGTTTGATAGCCCTCTAAAAACAGGGCGCGGGTCAGGCCCCCAGGTCCTGGGCCGATTTCCACAACGGTGTCATGCTGGGGGGCCCCCGAAAAGCGGACGATTTTTTTTAAAACGTTAAAATCAAACAAAAAATTTTGCCCATGCCGTTTTTTCGCCACCAGATCATGCTGGGCCACAATATCCCGCAGAGGAGGCAAGGTATCAACACTCATATGCCCTCGGCCCACGCCTTAAAGGCGGCATTGGCCTGCACAGGGATGGTCATAATGGCGGGCACGTCATAGGGATGATGGGCACTCAAATACGCCTCTGCCTCTTGGGGGGTGAGGGTTTTCACCACCATAACCCCTTCGGTTTCCTGCACCATCTGACCATCCCACACAAACAGGGATGTGACGGCGGGGATGATGTTCACGCACACGGCCAAACGCTGTTCCAACAGGCCGCGGGCCAAGGCCGCAGCCACGTCATACTGGGGACAGGGACAATAGATCAGATGCATCAGCGCAGCACCACACGGCGAATTTTGCTAAAGCCCCCAGCACTGGCCAGATCCCCCAAAACATCCATGGCAAAATACACCATCTGCTTAAACGTTCCAAACAAGCTGTCGGCGATTTGTAAGCTAAGGCCCGTTTTAAAGACCGATTCCGCCATGGACCGTGCCTGCTTCAGGGCGTTGATGCCCGCAAAGCTGGTGATTAAAATCATCCATAAAGGCCAAGCGTACATAAAGTTTTTGGAACTGACGAGTGTCGTTTGGACCATATTGGGATCCTTCGTAAATTGATACCAGACATAAGTATCCATCGCCGCAATCACAGACAGCCCAACCCCCAGAAAAATGATGGTGGCACCGCCCTGCAAGACGGCGAAGAAGGCGGTTTTGATGACCTCTCGCCCCGCAGGAATGATGCCAACGATCAAAATCAAACTCCAAAATGCGGACAGGATAAAGGGCAGCATAGCGGCCTCTAGCATATAAAGCCCGATCATCAGGTATTTATACAATGCAATCATGAACAAACCAAATCCAAAAATCATTTTAATGACGACGTTAAGGAGCACCATAAAGGGATTCTCAGATGAAAGTGCCTTCCAAGCCATATTTAAAAGTCCCCCTATCAGATCCAGGGCCCCCATAAAAGCCCCAGCCAGGAATTGTCCTTCTATCACGGCCTCACACCACGCCGCCTCCAATAAACCTTTGGCCACATTTTCAGCTTTACAGGCCTCGATAGTGCTTTTTTTCCTGTTGGCTTCTAGACAGCGGTCGCCGTCATCAGGATCGGCAAAGCCGATAATGCTCAGACTGATGCACAGGTTGTTCATACTGACGCCTTGGGCGTAGGTGGTTTGTTCGACGATGCCGCGAATGATGCGCTCCAACGGGTTGTTGCCCCCTGATTTCCCTAGGCAACTGGGGTCGGTTTTGGACGCCCCCTCTGTGGCCTCGTTGGCCAAGGTCGAGGACACCTGCAGCAAAGTAAAATTGGCATTCACCAAACTTTTGAACACAGGGTACACCACGTTGTTGGGGATAAAATTCGGATTCATGACAATCAAAAACACCACGGCCGCCACACCCCACAGATTGAAAATCTGGTTATAGGTCTCCGCAATCTGCCCGTAAGGGGTGAAGGGAAACACCAACCGCAGCCCATAAAACAACGAAAACAACACCAGCAAAATCAACCCCAACCCCACCGCCGCATCCGCAATTTTGGTATTAAAGGCCTGTTGCAGGGCCGCAAAAGCCCGCAAAAAGTTCTGGATCAAACTGGCCGCTGGATTGTTGGCGGTAATATCCCCCTGCACAACAAACATACTTTCGTAAGTCTGGCACGTTTCCGCCAGACGTTTTTCGCCAGGGTCAAACGCATCGATGGTGCCCACATTTGGAACGTTTATTTTTCCAAAATCCAGAGGATTCGAGCTTCCCGATGGGGTCGCGGACGACGGATCAGGGGCTGGGGTGGATGCTGGCGGCGGCGTGAATGGATCAGACTTCCCCAGCGTTGCCGCCCAAGCCCCCTGCCCCCACCCCCCCAGCAGTATCAACAGGATCATGATGCGGATCATACGGGGGTCCTTTCCTGCGGGCTTGGGGCCGATTGGCTACCCCCGCTTTGGTCGGTGTTGCTCTGGCCCCCTTCCGAGGACGATCCGTCCGCAGGCTTGCTGTCCTTGTCACCCTCTTTACCATCATCTTTTTTATCTTCTTTGTCCTTCTTTTTCTCATCCCCAGATTTCATCCAAGCATTTTGGGCCACATCGCTGGCCAAGCCCACGGTTTTTTGCATCAGGGCTTTGTAATGATCCAGATTGCCCAAGGTATTGCTGACCAATTTTTGCAGACCATCGGCCAGACCGCCGCCGCCCACCCAATCCATCTTGGCAGCCAACCGCAACGAGCTGTTAATAAAAATGGTGAAAAAGGCCAACGTGATCCAAACGCTTTTGGTTAAAACAGGGAACAGGGCCTCGCCCGACTTCCATTGAAAAAGATCAGGGAGCGTCCCTATAACAGGCGCATCAGGAATACCCGCAACATACGCATCGCCACTCTCACCTAATGTGTAGTCTTTCCCATCGGCCGTTTTGCCCAAGGGCAGATTGCATACAATGCCCGACGATAGGCCCAATATGCTGTAAATCACCGCAAAGATCATGATGGGGCTGATCCACCCCTTAACACTGGTGGAAAACACACCCCGTGTGGGACGAAAGGCAAAGGCCGCCACCGCAGGGGCCAGTTTAAAAAATTCAAAGGCAATTTTCCAAAAGGCCTGCGCCGTGGTGGCCACGATGCCCAAAATGGACGTCGCCGACATCACCGCCAAGGGGACCGCACTGGCCAATACCAAAATCTGCGTGCTCTGTGTTTTGGCTTCATCGATCTTTCCACCCACCAGTCCCAGAACAGAAAACTTCGCACCCGGGAGTCTATCCGTGATGTTTTGGATAAAGGACGCTTCTGGACTCTGAAAATCCCCCTCCAGCCGTTTCAGGCTGGCCATGGAAATGCGCAGGATTTGTTTCAGGGGCTGCATGGCCTGATCCACGGTACAGGTCATGCGGGTGGCCAACAGCTTGGCATCTTTGGCGACATCCCCCGACAGGGATTGGGCATTGGCCGCAGTGCATGGGGTGGAGAGTGTGCTGGCACTTTGACAACTGCTGGCACTCAGATCCCCCAGCTCTGTCATTAAGCTCATGATGGGAAAAAACACCATGGACGTCAGCAAACTGAGATTGTTCAACATCAACGCCACAATCCCCACCGTACCCGTCAAGGTCAACAGACCGTTCATGGTCTGGCCCGCATTCCCTGGACGGCCAAAGGGCATCAGCAGCTTGGCAATCGCCCACAGGGCCATGATGCTGTAAATCACCATCACCACACTCAACAACGCAGGTCCCAGATGTTTGTCAAACAACACAACAGCCGTTTTCACCACACTGGCCAACGCCTGAATCACACCCGTGCCCACATCGGCGATTTGATCCACAATCAAAACCCCTGTGGCCACGTTGCCGATGCCGCCGATGCCGCCGCCGTTGGGGCGACAAAACCGTCCAGATTCAACATATTTTCTATATTCTCCCCCGCAGGTGCATCCTGCATGGCCCAAAGCCTCTTTTATTTTTTTTTGAGGAACAGGGTACAGTCTAGGAAATAATGGCACACCTGCTTCCAAAATGTTCTCCAACGTCAGTGGTTTTCCACGAGATTTGTTCAATCGTATACCACCTTGTACGACACCTTCCCCAGCATTATAGGCAGCGGCTATGAGTTCGCAGCGATCTTCATCTACATACAATCTTAAATAATCTTGCAAATAACAAAGATATTCTGCGCCCCGTAAGAGATTGTGTATATTGTTGCCTAGGAGATCATAGCTCAAGGTCTTGGATCCAATAGGGTAAGTGGGATTTTTATGCCCGATCAACTGCCCACAACCTTTGGCACCTCCTCCTGATTCTGTTCCAGAATTTCCATAGGGACCACTTTCAGTAGCTTGGATGGCAATAATCCTGCCAGCAGGTAACTGACACGGGGGTTTGTAATCCCCAGGAATCCCATTGCTACCCGCACCTGCCCCCGTACTATACAGGGCATCCACAATTTCAGCCGCCTGAACGCAAGACATAGCCCACGCCCCCTGCCCGCCCATCAACACCATCGCGCCAAGGCACAACGCCAAGGCCGCCACACGCCGCAAAAAGCCGAATCGTGCTGTCATGCAATCTCCCTAGAGGGTGATTATAATAAAATTTGTGGCAAAAGTCACACCTTTTTTCAGGCCCCTCTTCAGGTCATGGGGCGCTCTTGGTGGAAAGAGACCTTGGTGGAAAGAGCCTTGCGCTTTGTGTGGCTTTGGACTACATAGGGCTTTAGGAAGAGACAACGTCTGGTTTTTCTATGCCCACCCTGATAATTGATGGTCAGACCTTAGAGGCCCCTGCAGGGATCACTGTCCTTCAGGCGTGCGAACTGGCTGGTGTTGAAATTCCCCGTTTTTGTTACCATGATCGTTTAAAAATCGCTGGCAACTGTCGCATGTGTCTGGTGGATCTGGAAAAGGCCCCCAAGCCCATTGCCTCATGCGCTATGCCCGTGGCTGACGGGATGGTGGTGCACACCCACAACGACCGCGTGCAAAAAGCCCGTCGCGGTGCCATGGAATTTTTATTGATCAATCACCCCCTAGATTGCCCCATCTGTGATCAAGGCGGAGAATGCGACTTGCAGGACCAAGCCATGGCCTACGGCATGGACAAAAGCCGCTATCACGAAGAGAAACGGGCTGTCCCTGAAAAAGAGATGGGTCCCCTAATCAAGACCGTTATGACGCGGTGCATCCACTGCACCCGCTGCGTGCGTTTTGCTGAGGATATTGCGGGGGTTCCCGCTTTGGGGGCCGTGGGACGCGGGGAATCTATGGAAATCACCACACTGGGCCGCCCCGTGGCCAGCGAACTGTCTGGCAACATTGTGGATTTGTGCCCCGTGGGGGCCTTAACCAGCAAGCCCTACGCCTTTCATGCCCGCCCGTGGGAACTGGAAAAAACCGAATCCATTGACGTTTTGGACGCCGTGGGCAGCAACATCCGCATTGATGGGCGTGGGGCGGAGGTTGTCCGCATCCTGCCCCGCCTGAACGAGGACATTAACGAGGAATGGATCGGCGACAAAGCGCGCCACGCCTGTGATGGCTTGAAGTACCAACGTCTGGATCGCCCCTATATCCGGTATCAGGGGGATCTGAAGGAAGCCCCTTGGGACCAAGCCCTGTGCGCGGTGGCCGAGCGCTTTCACCAGCCCGAAACATTGGCCGCCATAGGGGGACCTTTGGCGGATCTGGAATCGCTGTTTGTGCTGAAAACCCTTTTGGATGCCTCGGGTGTAACGCGTTATGACGGCGCGGGCGGGGGCGTGTTTCCCCGCGATAATCGCTCTCGCTATATGTTTAACACCACCATTGCGGGCTTGGAATCGGTGGATGCCCTGTTGTTGGTGGGCACGAATCCCCGTTGGGAAGCACCCCTGATCAACGCCCGCATTCGTAAACGTTATACGCAAAACGCCCTGCCCGTGGCTTTGGTGGGGGAGGCTGTGGATTTGACCTATCCCTATGACCATTTGGGCAATACGGCGGAGGTTTTGCGCGGCCTTGCCAAGGGTGCGGTTCCCTTTGCGGGTATCCTGAAAAAAGCCCAGCGTCCTGCCTTGATTCTGGGCGCATCGGTTTTGGCACGTTCTGACGGCGAGGCCATCTATGCCTACGCTGCTGATCTGGCCGAATCCGTGGGCATAATCACGCCCGATTGTGTTGGGTTTAACGTTTTGCACCACAACGTGGGGACGCTGGCAGCCTTGGATTTGGGCTTTGTGACACAGGGCGGGCAACAGGCCCTGTTTGATGCTGTGCGCGGCGGTGCCGTGACCACGCTGTACCTGTACGGGGCGGACGATGTGCCCACGGATGTTTTGGAAAAGGCTTTTGTGATTTATCAAGGCCACCATGGCGACAAAGCGGCCCATTATGCCGACGTGATTTTGCCTGGGGCGGCCTATACAGAAAAGCAAGCCCTATACGTCAACACCGAGGGGCGCATCCAAGAGGCTTTGCCTGCCGTCACCCCCCCCCACTTAGCGAAAGAGGACTGGAAAATTTTTCGTGCCTTAGCAGATCATGTCTCTGGCGTCTCGCTGACCTATCGCACGTTGGAGGAGGTTCGGTTGGCCATGGTGCAGCACTATCCTGCTTTGGCGGTTCGGGATCAGTGTCCGACACCGTCTTGGACCCGTTTTCCCCAAAGCCCCAAAACGCTGGACAAAGCCCCGTTGGTGTACCCCATTAGCAATTTTTACCAGACCGATCCCATTTCGCGGGCATCGAAAACCATGGCAGAATGTGCCCGTGTGTTTGTGTATGGGGGCCAGAATCCTGATGACAAAAAAGCGGTGGCTTAGTGTTTGAGAATCCTCTTTTCTGGGATGTTCTCTATATGGTCCTTGGGGCCTTGGCCATTACGGTGCCGCTGTTGGTGGCGGTGGCGTATTTGACCTATTTCGAAAGAAAAGTCATCGGGGCCATGCAATTGCGCAAGGGGCCCAATGTGGTGGGGCCGTTTGGGTTGCTGCAACCCTTGGCCGATGGGTTAAAATTGTTCACCAAAGAAACCATTTTCCCCAGCGGCGCCAATCGCTGGCTGTTCATCGGGGCCCCCATGCTGACGTTTGTTTTGGCCTTGGTGGCGTGGGCCGTGGTGCCCGTGGGGATGACGGATGACGGTAAACCCTTGGTTCTGGCCAACATCAATGTGGGGATTTTGTACCTGTTTGCCATTTCTTCGCTGGGTGTGTATGGGATTATTGTGGCGGGGTGGGCCAGCAATTCAAAATATGCGTTTTTGGGGGCCATGCGCTCCGCCGCGCAGATGGTCAGTTACGAAGTGTCCATGGGCTTTGTCATTGTCACGGTCCTGCTGATGGTGGGGTCCATGAATGTGACGGAGATTGTTCTGGCCCAAAAAGATGGCTGGTTCATGATTCCCCTGTTTCCTATGTTCATCGTGTTTTTTATTTCCACGCTGGCCGAAACCAACCGCGCCCCTTTTGATCTGCCCGAGGGGGAATCGGAACTGGTGGCGGGGTATTTTGTGGAGTACTCCTCTATGAGCTTTGCCCTGTTCTTTCTAGGCGAATATGCCAACATGATTTTGATGGCAGGCATGACCACAATTTTGTTTATGGGCGGATGGCTACCGCCGCTGGATATCCCCTTGTTCACTGCCATTCCAGGCATTGTCTGGTTTGTTCTGAAGGTGGTGTTTATCCTATTTTGTTTCATCTGGGTACGTGCTACCTTTCCCCGCTATCGCTATGACCAGTTGATGCGCTTGGGGTGGAAGGTTTTTCTTCCCCTCAGCCTGATCATGGTGGTGGCGACGGCGGTGTATCGTTTGTCAAACGTATAATAAGGAATAGGGCTCATGGATTTTTTAACTGCCCTTTGGATGGGAAAGGCCATTTGGGTCTGGTGTCTTTTTTTTGGGGTTGTTTTGGGCCTCTTGGTGTTTGACTTGGGGTTTTTAAACAGAAAAGATCATGATATCGGCGTTCGGGAAAGTTTAGGCCTGAGCGCCTTTTATATTATTTTGGCCCTCTGCTTTGGCGGTTGGGTATGGTTTGAATTCGGCCCCCAAGCAGGCAAAGAGTATCTGACAGGGTTTTTGATCGAAAAAACCTTAGCATTGGATAACATTTTCGTCATTTCCATGATTTTCAGCTTTTTTTCCATACCTCGAAAGTACCAACATCGCGTTTTGGTGTGGGGGATTTTGGGTGTCATCATCCTGCGGGGGATTATGATTGCTGTGGGGGCTGCCTTGGTCGCGCGGTTTGAATGGGTGTTGCTGATTTTCGCCGTCTTTTTGGTGGGGACAGGGGTTAAAATGCTGTTCGCCAAAGAAAAAAATCCAGATTTGGCGGATAATGTTCTTTTGAAATGGCTTAGGAATCATTTGCCTGTCACCAATACCTTACATGGTCATAAATTTTTTGTTCGACTGCCCGATCCCGACAACCCAAAGAAAAAAAAGCGTTTTGTGACCCCCCTATTTCTGGCCTTGATTTTGGTGGAGTTTGCCGATGTGATTTTTGCGGTGGACAGCATTCCTGCCATTTTCGCCATTACCAAAGATCCCTACATTGTGTATACCAGCAATATTTTTGCTATCTTGGGACTGCGGGCATTGTATTTTGCTTTGGCGGCTATTATTCACCGGTTCCATTATCTGAAATACAGTTTGGCCGTGGTGTTGATTTTCATCGGGGGCAAGGTTCTAGCCGCCGATATCATGGGCATCGATAAAATTCCCGCCGTGATCAGTTTGAGCGTGACCGTGCTGCTACTGGCCTCGGGCATTGTATACTCTTTGTGGAAGAGTCGGGGGGAACAGGGCAAAGGGAGTCTTTCTTAATGTCAAAACCCGTTAACTCGGATGCCGAAATGCAGCACGGCATGTCTAGTGTGTTCAGTCAAGGAGATCCCCTATGAAAACTTTATTCAAATGGATGTTACGCGCGGCTAAGGGCGTTTTGATGTTTTTTGGTCTGACCTTTCTGCTGTTGCTGGTGGGGGTGTCTCTTTTGGTGGGTAAACTTTCCGAAGAGGGATGGGAAGAGACCTTAAAAACAAGCAAAGACCATCGTCAGATGGCCAGCATTCCCGATAACGGTATTTTGTTTGTTGATTTTTCAGAACCCCTCGCCCAACGTAAAGTGGATGAGCGTCTGGCCCGTTTTCTGGGTCCATCCTTTATGGATGCCCACACCCTGACGACACGGATTCAGTATGCCGCCAAGGATAAACGCATACGGGGTTTGGTGGTGGATCTGCGGGACGAGGATCTATCGCTGGCCGATCGTGACGCCCTGCTAGGGGCCGTGAAGGCCTTTCGCGATCAAGGAAAAAAAACAACGGCCTATTTGGACACCTTTGAGTTTGGGGCTAGAGGGTTGGTGCAATACATGACCGCTTCGGCCTTTGATCGCCTTGTGATGCATGGCAGTGGTACCGTGTCTTTGACGGGTTTGGCGGCTGAGGCTCCCTTTGTCAAAACCGCTTTGAAAGATCATTTGGGGGTCGAGCCCCAATTTTTCCGATTCAGCGAAAACAAAACGGGTGCCAACACGGTGATGGAGGATGGTTATACCCCCGAGCACCGCGCGACCTTGCAGGCTTATCTAACCTCGCTTTCTGGCATCATGACAGACCGCATCATGGCGGCACGGGGCTGGGATAAAGCCACCATGGACAGTTTTTTTGCAAAAGCCCTGATTCCTGCGGCGGAGGCCAAAACGTTGGGTTTAGTGGATGAAACGTCATCTTTTGAATCCTTCCTTGAAACATCCAAAACGTGGGTTGTGCGGGGGGAGCATGAAACCGAATCCCCCCAAGACGGCACCTATATCGATGTTCATGACTATGAGGGGGGCCGTCCTCAGGTCACGAACGATGTGATTGCCCCCGATACCAAGGCAGGGAAATCTGCTCCTTTCAAAGACAACAAGGACCCCGAATCCATCGCCCTGATTTACGCTGAAGGGCCCATTATGGATGGGTATGATCCAGAGGATGCTCCGTTTGGCGGCTCAGGCTCCCGTGTGTATGCCCTAACGCTGGCCCAGCAGATCCAAGAGGCTGTGGAGGATGATGTCAAAGCGATTGTCCTGCGTGTAGATAGCCCAGGTGGCTCTTATACGGCCTCTCATGTGTTGCGGGATGCGGTGTTGTCCGCAAAGACCCAAGGCATTCCTGTGATCATCAGCATCAAGGATATGGCGGCCTCTGGCGGGTATTTTCTGTCCATGGATGCCAACGCCATCGTTGCGCCCGAAACATCTCTGGTGGGGTCCATCGGGGTCTTTGGGGGTAAGTTTGTGACGGCGAGCCTTTCGCAAAAACTGGATGTGAAATGGGATCGTGTGGTGGTTCAGCCCCACGCGTTGATATGGAGTTCTCAAACCCTCTTTGATCCCGCAGAAAGTGCCCTCGTATCCGCCAATTTGAAAGAAGCCTACGACACCTTTGGGGGCTTGGTGAAGGCTGGCCGAAAATTAACGGACGCTCAGGCCAGCCAAGCCATCGGCGGCCAGTTTTTCACGGGTCTGGATGCCCTGTCTTTGGGCCTGATCGACCGCGTTGGCGGCTTGGAAGAAGCCGTGCACGAAGCGGCTAAACAAGCCCGCCTAGATCGTCGCGCTGTCACCGTGGTGGTTTACCCAAAAATTGAGGATGTGTTGACGGGATTCCTGCGCTTTGTCATGGGCGGGCTTGGCTCGTCACAAGCCCATGTATCCCTGATGAACGCCGCCCTGATGGGTATACCAGCCGAAGGGCCCCTTTACGCCACCATGCTGGATGTCTATCAACAACCCGCACCGCTGGCCGTTCTGCCCCCCGTACGCATTGCTGGACAGTGGATGGGGTGGTCGGATCAGTAGAACAGTTATGCACCTGCCTTCAAGCACGAGACCACAAAAAGACTTCAAATCATCTTGCACCAAGGCAGAAAAACGATTATAGGTGGATGGTTTTTGTCCCCTTTTAACCAAAAAACAAAGGACCAACATCATGGCAGCTGCATCTGGATCTGATCGGGGTATTTTTGGCTTCGCACTCTGGAAAGAAGTCTTGGCTGGACTTTTTCTCGGTGTTTTGGCTGGTCTTTTTTTCAAAGAGTATGCCGAATCCATGAAGGTTTTGGGAAAGATTTTTATCAACTTAATCAAAATGGTCGTGACCCCGTTGATTTTTCTGGCTTTGGTGTCAGGAATCACCAGCTTAAGCGGGGCGGGGGGGGCTGCCCGTGTGGGCTTCAAGGGCGTTGTGGCCTATTCCTGTACATCTTTTTTTGCGGTGGTTTTAGGTCTTGTCATGGCCAATATTTTTAATCCTGGCATCGGCATTTCCATTGACCCTTCGATTTTTGGGGATGCTGGGCCGAATGCCCAGACTGCTCCTACCTTGGGCGCATTTTTTATGTCCTTGGTTCCCACAAATGCTGTTCGGATGTTTACTGAGGATCATTATCTGCAAATTGTTCTTTTCTCTGTGTTCACGGGTGTTGTCATTAACATGCTGGGGCCCAAAGGACACCATGCTCGTGATGTTTTGAATGGATTTTCTACCGTCACCTTTAAAATGATCGAATTGATCGTTCGCTTGGCCCCCATTGCCGTATTTGGCTTTATTGCATGGATGGTGGGCACGCAGGGCATGGATATCATCCACACGCTCATCTGGCTTATCGTATGTTTTTTGGCCGCATGTGCCCTGCAAATGTTCGTGTTTGGGGTTTTGATCGCTGTTTTTGGCAGGGTTTCCCCCATGCCGTTTTTTAAAAAAATGGGTTCAACCCAGCTTTTGGCTTTTTCCACCAGCAGCAGCAAGGCCACTTTGGCCACCGCCATGAACAATGTGGAAACCAAACTGGGTGTGTCCGAGCAAAGTGTGAAATTCATGATGCCCCTTGGCGCCTCCATGAACATGGATGGAACGGCGATTTATTTGGGTATTTGTGCGGTCTTTTTTGCGCAAGTGTTTGGTGTGCATTTGGAATTGCATGATTATTTGATTCTGATGTTAACCTGCACCTTGGGCTCTATTGGGGCTGCGGGGATTCCCAGTGGGTCCATCATTTTTATGGGGATGGTTTTGAATTCTGTGGGCCTGCCGTTAGAGGGTATTGGGATCCTACTGGGTATTGACCGTTTGCTGGATATGGTGCGCACAACCATCAACATCACGGGTGATGCGGCCATCACGTTAATTGTGGATGCCAGCGAAGGCACTTTGGATCACACCACGTACAACGCCTAATCAAAGAAGGGCAAACCCTAGGTATGCTGCAATCCATCGGGCGGGCCCTTCTTTCGTTTTTTCAAAAAGCGGGTCATTTTGCCCTGTTTGCCTTAGTGGCGCTCAGCCACATTGTGCGGCCCCCGTTTTATGCCCGTACTGTGGGGCGTTTGTTTTTGGATATTGGGTTTTATTCTCTCCCTGTGGTGGGTTTAACGGCGGCGTTTTCGGGAATGGTACTGGCTTTGCAGAGCTATTCGGGCTTTTCGTCCTTTAATTCAGAATCCACCATTGCTGCCATTGTGGTGTTGTCCATCACGCGGGAGCTGGGCCCCGTCATGGCCGGCCTGATGGTGGCGGGGCGCGTGGGGGCGGCTATCGCTGCCGAGCTGGGCACCATGAGGGTGACGGAGCAAATTGATGCCCTGCAGATGCTTTCTACCCATCCTATGAAATATCTGGTGGCCCCGCGGTTGTTGGCGGCGACCCTGATGATGCCCCTGCTGGTGATTGTGGCCGATATTATCGGCATCATGGGCGGCTTTGTGATTGGGGTGTCGCAGTTGGGGTTTAATGCGGGGTCATATCTCAAAAGCACCTTTGAAACGCTGGAATTCATGGATGTGTTTTCGGGGCTGGTGAAGGCCGCCACCTTTGGCCTGCTCATTGCCATTTGTGGGTGTTATCACGGGTATTATTCCCGTGGTGGGGCGCAGGGGGTGGGGGCGGCCACCACCTACGCCGTTGTGGCGGCGTCCATTTTGATTCTGGTGGCCAACTTTGTGATTACAGCACTGTTTTTTGGAGTTTAGGATAATGGCTTCCCAAATGCCGCCGCGCCTGACGCTTCGGGGATTAACCAAGGCCTTTGGCAAGAACGTTGTCCTCTCGGGCATTGATTTGGATGTGGCCCCGCGGGAGTCTTTGGTCATCATTGGGGGGTCGGGCACGGGAAAATCCGTGTTGATCAAAACCATTTGCGCCCTGCTGTATCCCGACGGGGGGTCAGTTTTGGTGGATGATCGGGATTTGTTCCATCTGCCCCGCAGCGAACAACAGGCCATACTGCGGCGTTTCAGTATGCTGTTTCAGGGGGCTGCCCTTTTTGACAGTCTGACGATCTGGGAAAATGTGGCCTTTGGTCTGCTATATGGCCAAAAAATGGACCGCAAGGCCGCCCGCCGCTTGGCACTGGAAAAATTGCAGGATGTGGGATTGCCCGAGCGTCTGGCCGAGGCTTATCCTGCGGAACTTTCAGGGGGCATGAAAAAACGCGTAGGCTTGGCCAGAGCCATTGCGGGCAATCCCGATGTGATCTTTTTTGACGAGCCCACAACGGGTTTAGATCCCATTATGTCCAACGTCATTAACGATCTGATTGTTTCGTGCGTGCAAAAGGTTGGGGCCACGGCCATCACCATCACCCACGATATGACCTCGGTGCGCCATATCGCCAGCCGCGTGGCCATGTTGCATCAGGGCAAAGTTATCTGGCAGGGCGATATCACCGCCATGGACACGACGGACAACCCCTACGTTCAACAGTTTGTGCATGGGCAAACTACGGGCCCCATGACTGCTGAAAAGCCATGATCACCCGCGTTGGCGAAGCTTTGGCCCTGTCGGATCTCTTGATCCCCCCGTTTATGCCGCTCAGCCATCAACCACGCCCTTGGCAGGGGGCCGCCCCGCGCCACCGTCGGGGACAGGGAACGGAATTCTGGCAATTTCGCCCCTACACGGCGGGAGATGATGCTGCCCGCATTGCGTGGCGAGCCTCGGCCCGATATCGCCAGCCGTTAACCAAGCAGCACGAAGATGCCGTGCCCAGCAGCCTGACCCTGTGGGTGGATCGCCGCCCCACCATGGGCTTTACCACGGCAGAACGCACTAAGCAGCATCAGGCGGACGTGATGGCCTTGGCATGGGGCTGGGCCATGGCGCGGCAGGGGGATTGGCTCATCAGCCTTCAGGGTGGTTCCCATCACCGTTATCATGATATTGTGCCTCTGGAGCGGGATCTGGACAAACAGGTTGTTTTTCCCCAAGGCCCCATACCCCCCGCCGATATGATGGTTTTGTGTTCGGATTTTTTATACGCACAGGAAACCTTGGCTGCCCTGTTTGCCACCATAACCACCGATGATGTGCACCTGTTTGTGGTTTATGATCCGGTTGAGGTCGCGTTTCCCTATCAAGGACCCATTCGGTTTCGGGATTTGGCAGGGGGCGCGGATTGTTTGGTTGAGAATGCACAGGCCTTGCGCCCATCCTATCAAACCCGTTATGCCGCGCATATGCATGCCCTCGATACCCTTGCGGCGCAGCGAGGATGGCGGATCAGCCGTCAAAGCACAGAGCAGCCCCTAGCCGATGTGTTTTGCAATACGGTCATCTCTAAACCTCAGTTCTTTTAAAAATCAAAGGATTAAAGCAGGCATGTCTCATTAGCTAAGGAGGACATGATCAAGTTGCTCCTACAATGTGTATATTTTATCTTGACAATATAACCTACGATTGTATTCCTTAAGGGCCAAAGAGTCCTTTAGGGAAGCTTGGCGTTTGTGCTGTATGATAGGATGGTGGTCTTATGATGATGCCAAAGTCCAGTTTAGTCTTAGACGCTCAGGAGTCTTTGCAGGGTGCCCGACAAGGGTCTTGGCCTCGCCTCTCAGCCGAGGTTTATCATCTGTCCAGAGATCGTCTGGTGGGTCGCTTTGATTATCCTTTGGTGATTGATACCCCTGTTGCGGTGGATATTGTTTATGAGGGCCATGCCCTCACGCTGCGGGGCACGGTGGAGGGGGTCTCGCGGTGTCATCATCACTATGTCGGCACTTTGGTGTGGCAGGACATGCGTCAACAAAGCGGGTTAGATGACGTGCTGGGCGGGCAGAATCCCCATCACCCCCAGATTGCGCCACCCCCGCTGCACGCTGACAATCAGAGGGACGCCCCGCATACGGCAGATCAAGAGCAAGCGGATCATCCTACGCCCTCGCCCGCCCCCCAAGATCAGCTTCAACAAGCCTTTTTACGTCGTAAGCATCGGGGTTACGCCCTGTTCGCCGCGTTGGTGGTGTTACTGCTGGTGGGGACGGTTTGGGCTTTGTGGCAGACGTTTTTTCGGATTTATGCGTCCGCACCCTTTGCGGCCGTCACGGTGCCTATGCGGATGGTGACAGCCCCTGAATCTGGTCAGCTGGTTTGGAACACATTGGTACAACCTTCTGGCCGTGTGCATAAGGGCCAAATCATCGGTGCCCTGAGCTCCCCAAAATTGGAAGAAGCCAAGGCGCGGTTGCAAAACGACATGGCATTTTTGCGGATACAAATTGAGGGCCTGAAGGACAAAAAACAGGATGCGGGCCTACGGGTGTCCTTTCGCCAGCAGGCGGCCCAAGAGACACGGCGTCAGAAAGAACACAGGCTGCGGGCGGCGCAGGCTGAGTACGACCAAACCAAAGACCGTCAGAAGCGCTTGGCCCCCTTGCACCAGAAAGGCTATCTGAGCCAGATCAAATGGGGTGACCTTCAGGTGGACGTGACCAAGGCCCAAGCGGGCGTGGATGAGGCACAGGCCGCCTTGGACCAAGCCAAAACAGACGTGCAAATGGCCATCATGTCTCTGGATACGGCGGGGGGACGGACCCCACAAGATTGGGATCAGGAAATCTCTGAAAAACTGGCCGCATACGAAATCCTGTTACGGCAGCGGCGCTTGCTGGACGATCGTACTGACGGTTTAACCCTGACCAGCCCATGTGATTGTCGGATCGTATCGGCCCAAAGCCACCAAGCCTATGTCAATCAGGGCAGCATCGTGATGCGTTTGCAGGAGGATGCGGGTGAAGCCTCGTTGATCGAGGCCCGATTGCCCGCCTCTGTTGCGAACCGTGTCCAAGTAGGGGACAAAGCGGGCGTCGCTCTGGGCGACCGTGCGGGGGACATGCCCGCCCGCGTGGTGGATATCCGCCCCGTGGCGGCCACAGAACGTTATGGCCTCTCACCGATGGTTATGCAGGATCCATCGTTAACGTCGGTGTATCTGAAACCTCTGCGGGGGACGGCGGGGCATCAGGAGCCGGGAACCCATGCGCGGGTGTCCATTGACATTTTTCCCCGTTCCGTCCTGTATCGTTGGCTGCCCTCCATCGCGTTGGTGGGCACGGCAGAGGCCGCAGGGGACGGCAAGCGAAATCCAGACGATTAAGGATTGCCCACCGCAGGAATTGGTCGTATAAACCTTTTTTTGGGAACACAGTGTGCGGAGAACAGAGACGTGACACAGGGATTGATGCACGGGAAACGAGGCCTGATTATGGGGGTGGCCAACGACAAATCCATCGCGTGGGGCATTGCCTCTGCCCTGCATCAGGCGGGTGCGGACATTGCCCTGAGTTATCAGGGGGAGGCCCTGAAAAAACGGGTGATGCCCTTGGCAGAGCGTCTCAACACATCCTTGGTCTTTTCCTGTGATGTGGGGAATGAAGACAGCATGGCCACATTGGCCGCCGATCTGGGCAAAGTCTGGCCAGAGGGGATTGATTTTTTTGTCCATGCCATCGCCTATTCGGACAAAAATGAACTCAAGGGCCCCTATTACGACGTGACGCGGGACAATTTTCGTCAAACCATGGACATTTCCTGTTATTCCTTCACGGCCATGGTGCGGCATTTAGTGCCGTTATTGCGGGAATCAGCCAGTTGCTTGACCCTGACCTACTACGGGGCGGAAAAAATGATGCCCCATTACAACGTCATGGGCGTTGCCAAGGCCGCGCTGGAGGCCAGCGTGCGCTATCTGGCCTGTGATCTGGGCCCCCGCGGCGTGCGGGTGAATGCGGTATCTGCTGGGCCTATTCGCACATTGGCGGCCTCTGGCATTGGGGATTTTCGGTATATTTTAAAATGGAATGAACACAACGCCCCCTTGCGCCGCAACGTCACCATTGAACAGGTGGGGGGCAGTGCTTTGTATCTCCTGAGTTCCCTCAGTGATGGCGTGACGGGGATTGTGCACCATGTGGACGCGGGCTATCACAGCATCGGCATGTGCGCCGTTGACGTGGCCCAGCGGTATTTCAAGGGCGATGACGCCTGAACGCCATGGCAGGAAACAGTTTTGGCGACATTTTCAGAATCACGACCTTTGGCGAAAGCCACGGTCCCGCCATTGGCTGTATTGTGGACGGTGTGCCTTCGAAAATTCCCCTCACCGAATCCGATATTCAGTATTATTTGGACTTTCGCCGCCCAGGAACATCCCGTTTCGTTACCCAGCGGCAAGAGGAGGATAAGGTCGAAATTCTCTCGGGTGTCTTTCAGGGTATGACTACGGGCACGCCCATTGGTCTGCTGATTCATAATCAAGACCAAAAATCAAAGGATTACGAGGATATTAAGGACCGTTTCCGCCCAGGTCATGCCGATTACACCTATTTTATGAAGTACGGACACCGGGATTATCGGGGGGGTGGACGCTCCTCGGCCCGCGAAACGGCCATGCGGGTGGCGGCGGGGGCGGTAGCGCGAAAGGTTTTGGGGGTGTTGTGGCCCCAGCGCCTGTCCTTGCAAGGCGCGGTTGTGCAAATCGGCACGGTGCCCGCAGCCCCACAAGCAGTCTGGGACCCTCTATGGATTCAGGGCAATCCCTTTTTTGCCGCAGATCCTGACATCGTGCCAGTGTGGCAGGATGTGGTGGATACGGCCCGCCGCGACGGCAGCTCTTTGGGGGCACTGGTGGAAATTCGGGCGTCGGGCGTGCCTGTTGGTTTGGGTGATCCCGTGTATGACAAGCTGGACGCCGATCTGGCCAAGGCCCTGATGAGTATTAACGCCGTCAAAGGCGTGGAAATCGGGGACGGCTTTGGCTGCGTTGCCACCGATGGTCGCTTAGCGGCGGATGAAATGGTGATGCAGGATGGCAAAGTTCATTTTCTTAGCAATCACGCAGGCGGCATTCTGGGCGGTCTTTCCACAGGCCAAGACATTATCGCCCGTATCGCCGTCAAACCCACCAGTTCTATCTTGACGGAACGACGCAGTATGACCATGACGGGTGACAATGTCATGATGCGGACCAAGGGCCGCCACGACCCCTGTGTCGGCATTCGCGCCGTCCCCGTGGCCGAGGCCATGGTGGCGTGTGTTCTGCTGGACCATGCTTTCAAACATCGGGCCGTTTTTGGTGGGGATCTATCGCTGTAAACCCAACGGTTCTCGCTGACGTTCGTTTTGGCATTGAATCCCAAGCACACGCGTCACGCTGGGGCATCTATAAAATACAAAATAATTTAAAAAAAGCTTTGACAGATAGTTAAAAATGTCTTAAGGTAAAAAATGTGACCAATGTCACACTTTGAATATAAAAAAATGCACCGAAGGAGTCCCGTGCCATGACAAACGCCGTTCTGTCGTTTTCCGATCTTTGTGGTCGTGTTTTGGGGATTGTGATTTTGGCTGGCCTTTTGCTGTGTGGTCACGCCACAACTGCCGATGCAGCGGGATGGCCCACCACCACCACAGGATCTTTTAAATCCCCCGATCAAGTGATTGGAAAAATGGAAACCTTTGTGGATGAAAGTGCATCTTCTGGGCGGCAAATCAGCTATGGCTTGGGCGGCCTTGGGGTCGTGGCCCTGTCAGCCTTTGCGTTTTTTGGCCGCTTTAATTGGAACTGGTTATGGGGATTGATGGGGGGATTGATGCTGGTGGGCCTTTATGGCACAGGCGTCACCGCTTTTACGGGGGATCCCTTTTGATGCACACCATAACCAACACCCTCAGAACACCAACATCAACGGAGATACCCTTATGAAATCTTTATTCACCCTTTTCAGTCTTATGTTTGTTGCCTTTATGGCTTTTTCCCCCCCAGCCGCCGCTGGCCCAGTGGAGTGGGCTCCGGGGAACCTCAAAGGCAGTCCCATAACAGACGAGGTGTCAGGTGTCGTCGGGGACGCCACCAAGGCCAGCCGCACGATCTCCTATGGGATTGGGGGATTGGGGGCTGTGGCCTTGGGGGCCCTTGCGTTCTTTGGCCGTTTTCAATGGGGATGGTTTTTCGGACTGGTTGGCGGATTAGCCCTGATTGGGCTTTACAACTTGGCCGTTACCAACCTAGGGGGAGGCAACCTTAGCGACCTCAAAACCAGTACACCTTAACCATCTTGGATAGAGAGAATCTAACAAATCCAAATATCACTAGGAGATCCCCTTATGAAACATTTACTCACCCTTTTCAGTCTTATGTTTGTTGCCTTTATGGCTTTTTCCCCCCCAGCATTCGCTAACAATTCAGTCACATGGGGGAATGGACAGCTGACGGGCCAAAACATTACCACCGAGGTGTCAGGTGTCGTCGGGGACGCCACCAAGGCCAGCCGCACCATTTCCTATGGAATCGGCGGCTTAGGGGCCGTAGCCTTGGGTGCCTTGGCGTTCTTTGGCCGCTTTCAATGGGGGTGGTTTTTTGGACTGGTCGGCGGATTGGCCCTGATTGGGCTTTACAACCTTGCTGTTGAAAACCTCGCTGGAGGTGGAACCAATCTTGGTGGCCTAGAAACCAGCGATTAATTTCATTATATCAACAATTCAGGAGTCCCCCGCCATGTCCCCCGCCCCCCGTTTTTTCCGACGTTTGGGCGGCGGGCTGTGGTGGGGGGTTTTGGTTTTGGGCCTGATGGTTGTTTTCACCCAAACAGCGGCCGCCATTGCAAAATCCCCCATCGCGAAATTAGAGGGTTCCGCCAACAGCATGGCCGATAACATGGGCGGGGTGGCGTTTGGTTTGGCGGGCTTGGGGGCCATTGGCCTGATTATCATGTCCCTGTTGGGGCGCTGGCCGTGGGGATACTTTTTTGCCTATATCGGATCCTTGGCGTTTTTGTCCATCATGCCTGAATTTTATGGATCCGTCCGCGAGCAATACAGGGCCTACAGCGGCTATACATCCAACGGTGTTGAGCTGTTCCAAACCACAGAAAAATTCAGCGACACCGTGGCCGTCAGTTTAAAGCAGGTTTTGTACGGCGTGGGGGCCTTTGGGGCCATGGGCGTGGCCGCCGTATCGTTTTTATCGGGCCGCTTTCGGTGGGGCTGGATGATGGCCATTTTGGGGGGCTTTACCTTTACCGCGCAACTGGCCGATGTTGTGGGGGTTATGGGGGGCGATAACGTCGGGGGCGATAATTTTGCCAATCCCAACGATAACATCAGTGGCACTTTACAACCTCTCGATTACAGCATACCCAAAACCAACTAGGAACCCCTCTCTATGGCCCCGCGGATGATCCTTTTTGCGATGGTTTTGATGCTCATGGGACTGGGGGGACAGGCGTCAGCGGCCACCACTGGGGCCGCCTGCAGCGTTAACGCCGGCCCCGACAATCCATTTTCAGAGGCTGTGATCAAAGGCAGCGAAATCATCAACAGTTCCAAACCCATCATCTATGCCCTAGGCACGCTGGCCATGCTGGGCATTGGCATTCGGGCCATGTATGGGGGACAGATGCCTTGGGGCTGGCTGTTTACCGTCATGGCCGCGCTGGTCATCGCCAGCTTGGTCCCCGCCATGTGCGAATGGCTTTATAAAGAGGTTGTACAACCCAACCAGAATGTGACAACCTATGCGGAAACAGCCAAGGTCATTGGGGACACAGGACAGGTGTTATTTACAGATACCCGCAATGTCCTGTTCGGTTTGGGCGGGGTTGCGGCAGCGGCCTTGGGGATTATGGGGCTGTTTGGGAAATTTCCGTTTCGGTGGTTGTTTGCGTTAACGGCAGGGTTGGCGATTATCACCTCTGCTGGTGCCATTGTGAATTATTTAACCAATGGCCCCTAAACTCTGGGGGTATTGTCAGGAAGGTTCTCCCATGCCAGAAAAAGTCATGCGTGCTGTTGCCAGTCCCCCCACCCTGTTTTGGGCCCCCATGATCCCTGCCATCATTAACATGGGCTTGCATGCCTTGGGCATTGTGTATGCGTGGGGGTTATTTAAAATCAGCCCGTTGTTAGTTATCATTTCCCTGATTGTTTTCCATATGGTTTTGGCCGCCCAAGGGGCGCGGGAGCCCCATATGGCCACCCTTGTCCCCGCATGGGCCTATAGCAAACGATCCACACGCAATTTGATTAAGGGAAAGCACGGGATCCGCAAATATGTCCCCTGAGTCTTTATCCCCCGAGGTTTTGGCTGCGTTTTCTGAACATTTCAGTGTGGTCTCTGTGCTGCTAACCCTGCTGGGTGTCATTGCGGCGGGTGTGGCCTTTGCCGTCATCGCCATACCCACCACGGCCCGCGTCCTGCTGCCCTATCCCAGAGAAGACCGTCTGGCGGATGTTCTGCCCTTTGAAAAGGTCTTAAGCGATGGCAAAACCATTGCCTGTAAAAACGGGGACTTGGTGCAATGCGTGGAAATGATGGGCTTTGATGATACGTTCATGAGCGATCACGACCGTGAAATGCTGTTGCTGGCACGCAAGGACTGGATCGATGCCCTGCAAGATTATCATGTCAGCATTCGGGCCTTTACCGTCCGCGAAAGAGTGGATGTCGCACCCCCCACAACCCACAGCAACCCTGTGTTGCGGGAAATTGCCAGACGATGGAACGGAACCTTTGCCCGCGCCTATAGCAACCGCCAGTTTGTGGTTTTTTCTTTGCCTGACAAAGACCAAACGTCCCAGAAAAAGCTAAACTCTGTCATCGATATCACCCAAAACATTTTGCACAAATATGGCCCCATGGTCATGACACAAGGCCATCCCGATGTGAAAATGCGCCCCCTGTATGTGTTTTCCCGTATTGTCAGCCCGATTTCCCAGCCCGTGCCGGGGGGGGTGGGGGATGGGGCATCCGATGCCATTTGCGGGGATCAGGTGGAATTTGGGGGGGATGATGGGGGTATCCTGTTCCGATCGGGCCACAAAACCCTGCATTGCTGCTGTGTCGGGTTACGGGCGCTGGGGGATTTTACCTACGAAGCCTATGTCAATTCCCTAAACAGCGTTCACGGAGAAATTATTGTGTCCCACGTCATCGAACCGTGGACCAAAACCAAAGCCGCCATCCACATCACCCACCAATACAAATTGTCTCTGGCCCAGCGATTCAGTCCGGGCACCGCCGCCCAATTTGAAACGGCACTGGATGCGGTGGAGGGCAACACGGGCGGCACCAACGTATTGTCACAATACATGATGATGGTGTTTTGCTATGGCAAAACGGTGGAGGAAATGGAAGCCACCGAAGCCGAAGTCAAACGCATCGCCAGCACTTATGGGATCTCTGTGGTGCGCGAGGGGGCCGTGGCGCAAGCCAGCTGGTTTTTACAATTCCCCAGTTTCAAATTATGGCCGCGGCCCTACAAACTGTTTTCCAAAAACATCGCCACGCATTTGACGTTTGAGCGCCCCTTTCCAGGGCTGACCTCTTCGGACTGGGGCAAGGGACCTATTGCCAACTTTCGGACCATTTCTGGAACGCCCTACGCCTTTCAGTTTCATATCTCACCCGAAAAGGCCGCCGTCGCCCACGCCGTCAGCATTGGCCCCACAGGGGGCGGAAAAACCACGCTGATCAACTTTCTGGCGGGTATGGCCATGCGGCACGAGGATTTACGCTATTATATGGTGGACCGTCACGGGGGGGGGTATCTGTTCACCTGCGCGGCCTCGGGCAGTTATATTACGTTTGAGGGGTCCAACATCCCCGGCATTCAATCGTCCATGAATCCGTTCCAGCTCAAGGATAATGCGTCCAACCGATCCTTTCTCAGGGCGTTTCTTCAGGCGCTGTCGGATTGTCAGGATGCCGATGCCATCGAGGAAATCGGGTTTTCCATTGAGGCCGCCTATGACACCCCCGGCCTGCCCTATGAACGGCGGTCGCTGGCCAACATTTATGATGCGGTGTACAGCAAAGGCGGTATGCTGCGGAAAAACCTTCACAAATGGGTGGATCCTGCCGTTTATGGAAAAATTTTTAACGCCAAGCAAGACACGCTGGATTTAAAAACATCCCGCATTGTCGCGCTGGATTTTACGCGCCTGTACGAACATGATGATTTGGCGCGGGCCGTGATTTTGTATTTGATGCACCGTATTCAGGATACGATTTCCGAACTGAAGGCCCCTGCCCTGATTTTTATTGATGAAACGGAACCCGTGGTCAAGCACCCCATTTTCCGGAATTATTTTTTGCAGATGTTGCAGGAATATCGAAAACGGCGCGGCGCCGTCATTTCGGCGTTCCAGCGGCCAGAGGCCATCACCCAAGCCGGCCTCGGCGAGGCCATCCGTGGTCAGGCGCAAACCACCTTTTTCTTCCCCAACCCCCAAGGCCAAGCGCGGGAATATCAGGACTGGGGATTAACCGAGCGAGAATGGCTGTACATCAGCGGCAAGCTGCCCGCCGCCAAGAAACTGAAACGCTCTGTGTTGATGAAACGGGCCAGCGGGGAATCCATCATTCTGGACACGGACCTGTCCGCGCTGGGGCGGTTGATGCGGATTTATTATTCCGATGAACCCTCCCGCGCCTTGGCAGAGCGGTTGATGCAAAATTACCAATCCGAATGGCTGAACATCTACCTTGACAGCGATTCTTAAAATATGGTAAATTTTAACTAAACTCTTTAATTTTTTTAGGGGCGTATGGCTATGGTTTCCCTTTTTCGACGCATCCTGTGTTCTGTCATCGCGATTCAGATGGTGATGATGCCGCTGCACGGGGCCTCGGCGGCCGTGGCCCCCACGACGGTGATGGTGTCGGATACAGTGGCCCAAGGGCTTTTGGGCACACAAATAGGCTTGTTGACCGCCATAAATGTGCAGCTTGGGCTCCTTGTCGGCCTCCAAGGCGAAACCAACGACAAACTGGATCAGATTCTGGCGGCTATTAAGTACATTCCCGAAGACGAAGAAACAGTCACCAGCGATAAAATTTTGTTGGCCTTTTCCAGCTCCCTGTACGCGGCCTATACGGGGGAACTGTCCATGGCCTATAATGTCATAAAAGAGGCAGGATCTACAACAACGACCCAACCTGTGACCCGTCCTGTGACCCCCCCACCGGGGGGGGGGGGTGGGGACATTGGCACGCTCCCTGTGATCCCACAACCGGGGGGGGGTGGGGGCAATGTCACGCTCCCCGATCCTGATATTATAACGAATCCTAATTTTGGAACCCCCGTACCCATCCCTGATCTTGACCCTCGCGACCCTTACGGAGACCAATTTACGTTTAAGGGCACAGCAAAACTAAAGGATTTTGACAACAAACCAGATTACCTTGCCAAGCTTACGCAACTTACGAAAGATATTAACAGATGGAAAACAAACATCGATAACGCGAGTGAATCATTCAAAAAACTCCAAACCTGTAAAAACATCTTTACCTGTACGACCTCTGGTATCACAACGTTCACGGAGATGGCGAACCTCTTCGGTGAAGCCTTTGGTATCACATTCGGCCCCCAATTTGTGCAGATCATGGAACAACTCAAAGCCTTCGGCACACTGATTGGCTTGATCGGCAGCATCATAGATTTATTTGGTGGGGGCGTGAATCCAGACACAATAAGAAAGACGATCGAGGCTTTGCAAGCTAACCAACTCACCGAATCTCTCATCCAAGGCGGACTCATTATGCCAAAAAAAGACGAAGATAAAGTGAAGGAATGGCAAAAGGCTGTGACGAATCTCGCAACCTTCCTTGGTCCTATCAACGGTTGGATGGCACAAGTAGGTTTAGTCTCAGGACTGGTGGATACATTGAATAAGATCAGTGCCATCAACCCAAAAAAACCTTTGCCATGGGAAGATGGCGGTAACCCCGGTGACGTGAAGCCTGGCGGCCCAGGCACGCCCCGCATCCTACCCATGGACACCCCCAATACGGCGCCCTTGCCAAGAACGAAGACCAAAATGTCCGAACTCGAAGCGATGGAGGAGATTTTACGATCCCTCAAAAACTGTAACCGCAATATAGCGACCAGCACATCCAACTGTGTCAAGATAGAAAATCAAGTCAACCGTCATTTCCAAGGCCTGTCAAAATCCCGCTGCGCCGCCATGGCCGTCATGCAACAACAGGGACCGGCAAAACTGATGCAGGACTTGTTTTTGGGAACAAATACCAACTCAAACCTATGCAAAACAGCCTTGTATAAGACCAAGAGTGGGAAAGATGGGAAAAAAACATTGTGTCCCTCCATCGCCTCGTTACAGGCCGCTGCCTTGTCCAGCGCTGGCGAGAATGGTGCTGTGTCCAGCCAACTCAACGTCCTGATCGGGCTGTCCATGTACAATCTGGTCATGGCCAACGTCAATGCAGAGCAGGTCATTCTGCAAAATGTCTGTGCCAGCATGGGGGATTTTTTTGAATCTGGGCCTAAGACGATAGCCCTAGATCTTGAATAAACATGCGCTGGGCGATCCTGTTTTTGCTGATCACAGGGCTGTCGGCAACGGCGGGGGCCGTGCCCGTGGCGGATATTGTTTCAACCGCCACAACCGCCGCCAACGCAGGCAGCAACCTGCTGGGGCTAGGGGCACCGCCAGCCTATGTGCCATCCATCCCCACGCCACCCATTATGCCGGTGAATATATGCGTGGATTCAGCTTGTTACCCTACGCCTAATGTTAATGGTTGCTGTTTATGTCCTGGTAAACCATGTTCCCCAGGAAGTTTTGGTTGCATTAGATACATTCCCTGTCATGCGACTTGGTGCGGAGCGGGGTTTTGCGTCACAGACCTGACCATGCTGCCCGGCAGTCGGCAATTTTATGAAACCCAGCGGGTTAATGAGTTCAAAGCCACATCGGCCCAACTCGATTACCTTTTGAAACAACGCAGTGAGCAGTATTATTTACTAACAGGCATCAAAAATGCCATCGGTATGCCCGATGCCAAAATGCGGGCCCTGATCGAGGAATCCCGCCAAATATACCCCGCCCCCACGGATTTTGGCTGTTTGCAGTGTGAAAAACTGGCGGATCTGGCCATAGCGGAAAAAAAAATCACCGACGCCCAACGCACACAATATATAATGCAGTGTGCCCAGAAAACCATCGCAGAGATGATCGATTTGAACAAAGACCAGCGTGATAACACAACATTCGCGGCCCAAAAACAATGTCTGGAGGCAACCTACAAAAGTGCCATCGTCAACCATGCGGCCTATAGCATGAATGCCTTTTCTGAGATGCGGCGTGTGCATGACCATATGCGGCAACTGTTTACAGAAGACCTCGTCAAAACCCTGTATGAACCCTGTGTGGAGGATCTTTCTGTCTTTCAAAACCAAAACCCCCTCGCCATTATTGGGGAATTGGCGGGATTTTCCAGTCAATTCATTAAAGATCCCCTCATCGGCGGTGGCTTATCTGGCCTAGGCGCCGCGTTTTCCACAAAGCTGCAAACGCTGAATATGCCCATTTCTGGATGCATCATCCGCAGTCTGGCCATGATCCAAAAGCTGGAGGCCGATCGCAGCCTGCTGGAACAATACACAATCCACCTGAAAAACCTAAAACTGCAGCGCGATTCGCTGCATGCCCTTTACCACAATCCCAACTACCACGTGTGGCAAGAGTGACGGCAACAGGGACGCGAAGAAAGACTGTAGAGCATGGGGATTTTCATTTTGATTGTTCTGGCGTTTGCGTGGCCCTCGGCGGGGGCTGCCCCCTTTGATCAGGGGACCCTGCGGTGTTTGCAAAGTCAGGCACAGGCACGTCAAGTCACCAGTGCCGCCACCCAATGGAAAACCACAGAAACCCTGATTCGGGGCGATAGTCTATCCCTGACGTTTCAAAACACCTTTCAGGCCGCCATCCGCCATGAAGAGGCCATCATCGCCCTGAATGAACAGCACAAACAGGTGTTTCAGACTTTGCAACCCTATTTCCTGAAACCCGATCAGGCCTATGAGAAATTTGTTCGGGATTTAAAACGCTATGACCAGCAAATTCGGGGGTGCACCCCCCCAATCGCATTACCCCCCCCTTCCCTGCCTGGTATGCCCGCCCCTGAGACGGCGATCCAACCCCTCTCGGCAGCCTCCGCCATGCAAAAAATCCTACAAACCAATCCAGAGTTTCTAGGCCCCCTGAAAATATCCCCCGTAGAGGGCGGGGGCCTTGCCCTAGAGACCCAACTTTTGGATGACCTGCTGGCCCGTATGCGCGACGCGGAACAGGCTGGCCTTCTGCGGACCCGCATGGGGGCCACGTTAACCTCTTTGATGGCCATGACAGCCTCTAGCGTCACAGACACCCTGACCCAGCTGAGTGATGCTGGATTAACCCTAAACACCCTGCAAACGCAGGTCCCTGCTTGCTTTCCCACCAAAACCCCCAACAATGCGTCTGTGTTTTCCGAACGCTTTTCCCGCGGGATACAAACTTTGCTGAAACGCCCCCTGCCCTTTGACAGCAGCGGCCTTTTTTATCTGCTGGGGTGCCAAACGGGGATTCAAAACCCCGCATGGTTACAATCCGAAAATCGGGTGGCTTTGGTGCAAAACGTGTTCAAACAACACAGCCAACTGTATGATACCACCACCCGCAACTGGATGGCGTTTGAGGCCAAAATGCAACGCCAAGATTACGCCCTGCGCCGCCAACAAAGGACTTTGGCGCGTGCCGAGGCGGCATTGGCAAAAAATCCTTCGTTAAAAAACAACCCTTTTGTTATGTCCGCCCTTGATGGCCAGCGGCGCGCCGTGGCGCAGGCCACCAAAGATCTGCAAACCATGAAAGCCGACTATGACCGCATGGTGCCTCCCTCCGTGGCCAAAGCTAAGGCCCAGCGCGAGGATATGGCGACTTTTTTCATGACACTGGATCAGTCTGGCCTTGATGGCCTGTCCCCTGCCCCGCTCTCTTTGGCCCAGCGCAAAACCAATCTGCAAAAAAAAGCCGCCGCCTATATGCCTTTGTCTGGCAATGATCCCCACGACACCCCCCGCGTTCTGGAGGGGGAAATCCGCTTCGCCAAGGCCTACGCCGCCAAGGCGAAACAATTTTTAGAGTACTACACCAAAAACCCTGATTATCAATGGAATCCCAGAATCCTGAACATTAGCTGCGCCATCAGCACAAAAATCAAGGAAAAACAAACGGAACTGGCGGGGACTTGCCCCAAGACGGCCCCTGCCCCCCGCTAATGCTCCGTCACGGGGCCCCGATCAAATCAACACGAAACATGATGGAATTGCCCGCCGTGGCGTTGGGGTCACTGGTGTAATCTTTGCGATACTCCAGCGAAAAACGGGCGCAATCCATGGTATAGGTCACCTGCGTTTGGGCCAGACGATTTTCATCCGCGTGCAAGTCCCGAATGGCGGTGCTGCTCCACGCCCATGCCTCAGTTAAAGGAATACTGAGGGTTCCTGAAATTTCTTCGCGTTTTTCAGATGTTTCCTGATCATTTTGGCCCCGATCCAGCAAAAAATGGGTCAGGGTTGTGGTGAATCCGCCAAATTCCGTGCTAAGATTTGCCAAACTTCGGGCAATGCGCCCATCACTTTCATGCACCCGAATGCTGTGATCAAAGGACAATAATCCCGGAAAAGCCAACTGCCAACGGGCTACGGGGTCCGAAAAATCTTCCCCCTCTCCGCCCGCCAACAGTTCTTCTGTAGTGGGTGCATCTATTTGAAAACTCTGACCTAAAAACACATCCGCCAAATAGCTATCCCCCTGATAAGCATATGATCCCCCATAATCGGCACGACTGCCTTCGCTGGTGATGTCATACCCTGTGGGCCGGTTCACAGAAAACAAATTGTCGGCATCCAGCTCAAAGGCCTGCGTATCCTCATTTTGGATGGTGTTACTGTTGACGTTGGTGGGAATCACCACAACCTGTGCCACTGGAGACAACTGGTGAAAACCATTATCCGTGGATTTATAAAAAGGTTTTTTGTATCCAGCCTGAAGAGCGGGAAAAAAGCGGGCCTTGGTATCCGACGCCACAAGGGCTTCCTGTTCCTTTGAAAACACATCCCGATGATACAGATCCTGCCGCAACAGGGCGGATGTTTCAAAAACACTGCCGTCCGAGGCAAAAAATTGTCGTTGCCAAGCATTAAAAACACTAACCCGTTGATTATCGTTGCCCTGATTGCGCTCAAGAACACGCCCTGAAACACCGCTGCTCAGGGAACCCTTCGCCCACGACGGGGATTCCCAAACATGGGACAGGCTGGTATCAGGCAACACCCATGGCACGCTGTCGCTGTCCTCTGCGGGACGCAAATCTTGATAGGTGCGGGCATCCGTCACAAAGGTTGTGGGCCCATCATGGTACAGCGTCCGCGCCCCACTGGAGAGGATATCCCGCTGATCAAAATCAAACTGGCGCAGATACCCTTTGCGGCTGGCACGCTCTAAATCCCCATTGACTTGCCAAAATGGGGCTGGCTGCCAATCCAGCGCGGCATCCACGTGCCCCGCAGCGTTTTTATCATCTTGCAATTGACTATTTTCCACACGATTCACACTGCCCACCGACCCTGTGGAGGTAAGGCCATAGGTTTCACCCAGATAACGATGCTCTAGCCCCAAAACCTCCCCCCCGTTTTGGGTCCAGATCGGGGTGAGGGTGACGTCTTGATGGGGAGACATCGTGTAATAATACGGGGCGCGAACCAACAGACCCTCTTCCGAACGCTGCTCCAAAGAGCCCCGCAAAAAGCCGCTGGAGCGCTTAACGGTGGGATCATCTTGTTCAAAATACGGCAAATAAAAAACTGGCACGTCGAAAATTTGAAAATAGGCATTGTGGTAACGAATCACTTTGGAGTCCGTATCATGCTGCACCTCATCCGCAGCCACAGACCATAACGGGGATTCGCCCTCACAGACTTTGCAGGGGGTAAAATGCGCGTCTTTCAAATCATGCTCTTTACCCAAACGCCTTTGTCCCGAAGAGGCGGTGATTGTCCCGCGATCCTGAAACAACAAACGCACCTTTTCTAGGGTGACCGAGCGAAATTCACCATCCAACACAACATGATCGGTTTTCAGGGCGGTGTTTTGCGTCTTATCAAACAGCACCACATGACCGCTGGCGGTGATTTCCCCAGTGTTTTCATTATAGGTAATGGCGTCTGAAGTCAGACGATGCTTTTCACTTTCCAGCAAAACATTGCCTTCGCCTTGGACTGTTCGCCCCTCATAATCCAACGTGATCACATCGGCTTTCAGGTCCACGTCTTTCACCTTCATGGCCTCAGCCCCCGCTGGAACCACCAACAGCCAGAGAAACATCAGCCCCCAAAAAAAGTCATACCGCGCCATATGTGCGACGCATTAAAACCAAAAAAGAGCAGAAAAGCAAGAGAACCGACGCCCACAAAAAGGCATACCAAAACGGTAACAATCCCTGATTCGCCCAATGAACCGTCACGTTCGCTGCCAGATGCAACACAAACATAAAAACCACACTCACCAAAAAAGGCAGGAAGGAGCGGGTGCGATGATGACAGCTCAACAACGTCACCGTGGCCAAAACCGCCAGCGCCACCGCATACAAGGGACGCACGGCCCCCTGCCACAACACCCGAAGACCTTCGGGTTTAACCTGTGAACGGGCATGAACCTGCTGAGCGGTTGATAAAAAAGTTGTTTCTGGCGGGCTAGGCCTTAACACCTCTTCCGTAGATTTTCCCCACCACGGCAGGGTCAACCCCTGTGACCCAAGAGGGGTTTTCACGCCAAACGCCCACGATTCCCCTTGTTCCAAAATCAGCGTGTTGCCTTTGATACGCCCTTTGTCTGCGCGTATTTGGTTTTTTAAGGTATAATCTGGCCCTAAAACAACGACAGAAACATTTTGAAAAGCTCCCTCGCGCACGGTGGTTGACTGCAAAACAATGGTCTCTGATGGGGACGATGAGCTGAGCCAAAAATCTTTTCCCTGAAAGGGATTTTCGGGAGCATCCCCATGATCAGACAACAAATCATGATGGACCGTATTAGCCCGCAAACGGATCTCATCAAACACCACCGTGTGAAAAATCCCTAAAACACCAGCAAATAAAGCCGCAACCCCCATAATACGCCGCCAAGAGTATCCCGACGCCCGCATCACATCAAAGATATTGGCGTTCTGAAAGCCTGAAAACGTAAAAAACACTGTCAAAAACACCAAATACGGTAACGCTGTATCCAAAAGCACGGGCAACCGATAGACCACCATTTGCGCCACATCCACAGCTGGCCAGTGATCGTATTCCCGAATTTGCGCCAAAAAATCAATGGAATAAAGAATGATCGCAATAATCCCCAACAACAAAAACCACCGTTGCCATAGCCGAAACCACAAATAATCATCCAAAATCATGACTATACTCCCCTAAAGATCTGCGGGAACGTCAATCTAGGACAAGCCAACCGCATAAAGGCCACCATCACCATCGCATACAGCCCATACACCAGCGGTGGAAACGATTCAGCGCTTTGACCAAGGAGCAAAAACCCCCCAAAAAACCCAACCACTACGGGCACAATCCGCAACAAAGGACGCATCACGCCCGATGTTCGGGAAAAAGGCAGCGTTGAAAAAACCAATGCTGGATACACCGCAAATACCACGGCCAGCAAGGGATATAACAGCCGCACATGCCCCCCTACCCAACGCTTAGCCTGCTGGGGGCTAGAAAAACGATCCGATGTCAGTAGATCTATGGGTGAAAACTCCAACATATTCCGTCTTTGGTAAACCTCAGTGGTTTGTTGATCCAGCCGCAACTGATAGTGATCAAAATCCAATCGCGAGACCTGCCCACGATCATCCAACAACGTCTGATATCCCTGCTTTAGCACCAAAAAAACTCCCTCCTCTTCCTGAACCAGACGACCAGCTCTGGCATAAAGGAAGGTTTGGCTAGCCTCTTGATGGGTCCAAATCAAAACATCCTTCAGACCCCCGTCTTTTGCTACATTATTGACATAAAAAGTTTTTTTGTCCATCGTAAAAAATTGATGGGGCTGAATCAAATTGACGAGCTGTTGCTGACGAAAGGCATTTTGTTTCACCTTAAACCCATGATAACTGGCTGGCACGACAATAAACGACATAATCAAAGCCACACCGCCACACATCGCCCCAAAATACCAAGCAGGACGCATACGGGGACCCGCCGAAAGCCCCACACTGGCCAAAATCGTCAAAATATGATGCTGATGCCCATAATGATAGACCAAAAACGTGGTCACTGCTGCCACCATGGGCAAAATCATATACATCACATAGGGCAACAGCAAAGCTACCCACGAAAAAAAGACAGATAAGGGAATGGAAGCCTGCTGCAAAATGTCCATATACTGAACAATGCGGCCCATCCACGCCAACGCCAACAAAGCCAAGAATACCCCGCCAAAGACCCACACCAGACGCTTAGAAAACAGGCGCACGTAAAGGGTCATAATCCCTTCCAAAACTGGGGGTGAGGAGCATCAAGGCAACGACGTCGCCCGAAAAACCTTAGCCAACAATGTCCATTTTGGCAAAGAAAAAGGCAATTTCTTCATGAGCAGCCTCCTCGGAATCGCTACCATGAACAGAATTCGCCTCGATGGACTCAGCAAAATCCCGTCTTAGGGTCCCAAGGTCCGCTTGAGAGGGATTGGTGGCCCCCATCAAGGCCCTGTATTTTTTGACAGCTTCTGCCCCCTCCAGAACCTGAATCACCACAGGACCTGAAGCCATAAACGCACACAAATCTGGGAAAAACGCACGATCTTTGTGGGCAGCGTAAAAGGTCTCTACTTGGGCACGGCTTAAAACCGTTCGTTTTTGTGCCACAATACGCAGACCCGATTTTTCGATACGGGCATTGATTTCCCCCGTTAAATTGCGGCGGGTAGCGTCAGGCTTGATAATAGAAAGGGTCCGTTGCGTGGCCATGGGTATTTCGTCTCCAAAAGAACAGTTCCGATAAGGATCTGTACCTCTAGACCATTCCCCCTCTCTTGGCAAGAGGCCAACAGACAAAATTGTTCAACACACCCCCTAAAAACCAGACGCCCCTGATCCATGATCAACGACGGGATGCGGCGATAAAATCCCGCACGACACCAAAATCATTAGCCAAAACGTTAACCTTTTCGGGGGCGAGCAGAGTTTGCTTTAAACGCTCTGGCACAACAACAGGTTTACCCGTAGCACCCTGCACGACCGCGTCAAACTTTGACGGATGGGCACACGCTAGAGCGACCATAACCCCAGCCCCGCCTAATTTGCGCCAACGACGCACCGCCGCGCACCCTACGGCTGTATGTGGATCGCACAGATATCCGGTTTTTTGTTCCATGATCAAAATCATATCGGCCGTTTGAGCGTCTGTTGCGTCAAAAGCATCATAATGTTCCCTTAACGCCGCCAAAGCCCCCGAATCCACAGAGAATTCTCCCGTTTTTTTAAAGCTATCCATTTGATTTTTAACTATCGTTGCGCTTCTGGATTGAATTTCAAACAGCATCCTTTCAAAATTGCTGGAGACTTGAATGTCCATACTGGGGCTGACGGAGGCCTCCACTGCCCGCGCATGCATCACACCCGTTTGAAAAAAGCGGGTTAAAATGTTGTTTCTGTTGCTGGCCACCACACAGCGCCCCAAAGGCAGGCCCATCTTTTGGGCCACAAAACAAGCAAACATATTGCCAAAATTGCCCGTGGGCACAGTAAAGGACACCTTGCGCTCTGGGGCGCCTAGCGCCAAGGCGGCGTAAGCATAATACACCACCTGCGGCAAAATGCGGGCCCAATTTATGGAATTTACCGCCGTCAACCCCCAGTTTTTTCGGGCCTCTGAATCCTGAAAAAGCTGCTTGACCATGGCCTGACAATCATCAAAGGTTCCCTGCAAGGCGATGTTGCGGATATGGGGGGCGATGATGGTGGTCATTTGTTTTCGTTGGACCTCGGACACCCGCCCATGAGGATGCAAAATAAAGACCTGTGCCCCCTGAATCTCTCGGCATGCATGCAACGCTGCAGACCCCGTATCCCCTGATGTCGCACCCACAATGGTCAAGGGACGATGCTGCTGGGCCAAAAGCCCCTCAAAAATCTGGGCCAGCATCTGCATGGCATAATCTTTAAAAGCTAATGTTGGACCGTGGAATAATTCCAAAATCCAATCTTCTGGCCCCACCTGAATCAGCGGCGTGATGTTGTCTGGCTGGGAAAATCCGCTATATGCTCGCTCAATCATCCCCCGCAAGGTGGCATCATCGAAAGCCTGATGCATAAAGGGCCGCATGATAGCAAAGGCCACCTCGGCATAAGGCTTGCCCCGCAAACGATGCCATTCCTGCAAAGACATAACGGGATAGTCTTCGGGGACATACAGTCCACCATCCTCGGCAAGGCCAGCAAACACCACCTCAGAAAAAGAAAGCGTGGGAGCAAGGCCGCGCGTGCTTACATAACGCATAATAACTCCATTTTGTTTCGATGTTGGAATGGTGGAGACTCGTTAAGGGCGCGCAAAAACCCCCGACTTGACCCTAAAAAGTCCTTAAAAAAAACTATGATTTTGGAAGAAAAATTCTTGTTTTTTAGAAAAAAAATAGTCAAATACGGCAATAAATATTTTTTTCTAGGAATCGCCAAGCCTTTCGCGCAAGGGCAACAAAAGAAATTACACAGCAAATGTGAAGAAAATGCAATGGTTTTTGAGGGGATTTTTGAAAAAAAAACGCCCCTGAAACACTTAGCATCCCTTTGCATCATTAACCTTTAAGCCGAAAGGGGCTGAAACCACTGGGAGGCATACTTTATCATCCTTTGTATGCCTTTCTCATCGATGGAATGGCCCAAATAATCATCGATAAAATAGTCCACACGGCATCCCCGTTGCTTCAGACCTTCAGCAGCCTTTTGGGTGGCATAACTAGGTATGACTTCGTCCTGCTTTCCATGAATCAGACAAAAAGGGGGATGACTTCGCACCAAAGATGGGGGCATAAACGCCCCCGAAAACCCCACCACACCCGCAACGGGCGATGGCAACTGAAGGGCCGCCGTTATGGCCAGCATCGTGCCCTGCGAAAACCCCACCAAAATAATATCTCTATAGTCCAAAGCAAGGCTATCGCGTATCTCCTCAAACAGGTCCTGAAAACGCACTGCGGCGCGGTCAACCTCCACGGATAACACAGGGGGTGAGCGGTCTTTGAGGGAAAACCATTGATAGCTTTCCGCCACCATCCCCACAGGCAACATATCATAAAGATCAAAACCATCTGGCGCAACATACGCCACGGTTGACGGCAAAGCTGGCTGCAAAAAAGACGAAAGCCCCAGCAAGTCCTGACCATTAGCCCCAACGCCGTGCAGGAAGAGAACGGCTTTGGTAACGGTGGGAGGAAGAAGGCGGTAAATCTGACTCATGTCCCCACTGTAACCCGCCCCTTCTCAGGGGTCAATCCCCCATCAAGCGCGCAAAAACAGGACGCACCGCCACCACCAGCCCCAAACCCACCAATCCCATCAGCGCCGAAGCCACAAAAAAAGCATCCCACCCCAACGCGGCCGCCACGACCCCCGAGGTTGAGGACACAACCATCCGCGTCAACGCCACCAACGACGTCAGCAACGCATACTGCGTGGCCGCCACATCTTTTTGACACAATAGGGCCAAAAATCCCAGAAATGAGGCCGTTGCTATGCCACCAGTCAATTCCTCTATAGTCATCACAACCATCAACTGAGACAAAAACGGACCATCAATCCACGCGTAACTGAGGTTAGAAACCATTTGCAGCACTGCCGCCACCACCAAAGCACGATAAAGCCCCAATCGCTGCATCATCATCCCTCCCAACGCACCGCCCACAAACGCCGCCGACAGACCATAAATTTGCACCACACTGGCAATCTGAGTTTTAGAAAACCCCGTATCATACAAAAAACGGTAATTCATAGACGCCAAGTACGCATCTGGCAGGCGAAACGTCAGCACGATGGCCAAAAAAGCGGCCCAGTGTTGATGACGTTTCAGGCCCTGCAGAGGCCTCAAAAAGGCCCAAAAAACCCAAGAGCCTTGGCGGGGATTGGGGGAAACATCTTGGGGCCCCAGCGCCAGAATCGCCGCCACACCCAAAGCCTGAAACACCATCAAACCCAGCATCACCCAAAACCACCCCACAACGTCCGAGGTCATCACGGCCCCAGCCCCCGACACCATCAACGCCAGACGATAACAATTCACAAAAATGCCGGCGCCCCAGGCCTGATGTTGCGTCTCCAGCCACGCAATGCGGTAACCATCCAGTGCCACATCCTGTGTAGCCGAAAAAAACGTCAAACCAAAACAAAGCGTTGCAAACATCACAATGTTGGACTCAGGCCCGATAAAGGCCATGGCTGCATACATCAACAGAATCCCCATCTGGGCCAAAACGGCCCACGATCGCCGTTGTCCCAACCGCGACGCCAAAAAGGGCAAGGGGACATTTTCAATGCAGGGGGCCCATAAAACCTTCAGCGCGTAGGGCATCCCGACCAAAGCAAACAGACCCAGCGTCTGCAACGAAAGGCCCGCATCCGTCAAGCGCGCCGACAGAGTCATGCCCGTCACCATAAAGGGCAACCCACTGGAGAACCCGAGTATTCCTAAGTATATCCAATGGCGCAACGTCATGATTTTAAAGTTAAAATGGCAGATCTGGCCAACAGATCCACGCGTTCGTTTTCGGGGTGGCCATTGTGACCCCTTACCCAGTGCCAGCGTATGTCATGAATTCGCCCAAGATCCTCCAACAGGCGCCACAGATCCTCGTTTTTCACAGGTTTTTTGTCCGCTGTTTTCCAACCATTTTTTTTCCATCCCACAATCCATTTGGTGATCCCATCCCGAAGATACTGGCTGTCGGTGTAAAGATCCACCTGACACGGATTTTTCAAAGCCCTAAGCCCTTGAATCGCCGCCATCATTTCCATGCGGTTGTTGGTGGTGTGGGCTTCGGCCCCAGAGAGTTCTTTTTCGTGAGGGCCCATGGTCAGCAACGCACCCCAGCCCCCAGGCCCAGGGTTACCAGAACAGGCGCCGTCCGTGTAAAGGCTCACTTGGGGGGGCGTCATGACAAAGACCCCTGATACAACGGCAAGCCCAAACGATGATGGTGCAAATGCCGCAAAAAATCCACAGGACTTTTGGGCACCACCAGCCCGTCCGCACGGGGATACAGGGCATCATAAAGGCGCGTGATGGCAATCCGTACACAGGCGCGGCGCAGCATCCAACGCAAATCGGTATCCTCAAAAGCCCCCAGAGGAAACGCCCGCAAATAGGCCCGCAGAAAAGCCCCCGCCCACTCTGGGCGCCACTGACCCGCTGCATCATAACACCACCCTACAAGGGTCAAAGCCACATCATAGAGCAGAGCATCATAACACGCGAAATACCAGTCGATAATGCCGCAAATCTGCCCTTTTTCATCAAAAAAGACATTGTCTGGAAAGGCATCGGCATGGATGGTACCTTGGGGCAGAGGGTGGTGAGCCGCTCGCCCCTGCTGTAACAGCAATTCCTCGTGCAGGTCTGCCCAAGTCTCTGGCACAAATTCCGACGCCTGCGTGCATTTTTGCCAGATATCCCCCAGCGCGGCCAAAGAAACAGGATTGTCTTTGCGCAGCGGGAAATCCCCCTGAACACCATGCATCTTGCCCAGCAAAGCCCCCATCTGGGCGCAGGCTTCTTGGTTGGGGCTATCCAACGCCTGCCCCGATAAAAACGTCGTCAAAACAGCGGGCAGACCAAGTATGTTTTGATAGTTTTCCTGATGCGCCGTCAAAACAACCGTCGGACACGGTATGCCCCGCAAAAAGAAATACCTTTGGAGCTCTGAGAAATACTTTAGATCGTCTGCCCGCGTCCTTTTTTCAATCAATGTGAGGATATACTTAGACATACTAGAGCAAACTCGGTAGGTTGTGTTCTCAACGCCAGAGGTCATTCCTTGGTATTTCTCTATAATGCCTATTGGCCATACTTGAGATACCAAGTCAAAGTCATTCCTAGAAAGACTTGTAAATACCGCCATCCTTAGTCATTCCCCTCAAGTATGACCGGCAGGCGAAAAGAGACCCCTTCAGACATACCGTTTTCTTCTTTTGTTTCCACAGAGAAATGATCCTGCAGGGCATTCAGTATGTCCTGAACCAACGATTCGGGGGCGGAGGCCCCTGCGGTTAGACCCACGGTCATACCCCCCGCCAAAGGTAGCCGAGACAGAGGATCCGGCGCATCCAGCAACACCGCGCGGGGGCAGCCGTAATCCATGGCCACCTGCACCAGTTGGCGGGAATTGGACGAGTTGGGGGAGCCCACCACAAGAAATATATCACAAAGGGGGGCCAGACGCTTCACGGCCTCTTGCCGATTGGTGGTGGCATAGCAAATATCTTCTTTTTTCGGGCCCTGCAGGTGGGGATAGTGGGCCTTCAGCGCGGCCACAATGGCCGTGGTCTCATCCACTGATAACGTGGTTTGCGTCGCGTATGCCACAGGAGTATCTTGGAATACTTTTAGCGCCGCCACGTCCGCCACGGTTTCCACCAAAGTCATGGCCCCCGACGGCACCTGTCCCATGGTGCCCTCAACCTCAGGATGGCCGCGGTGCCCGATAAAAATGATGTGATGGCCCTTGCTATGCCACCGCAGAACCTCGTGATGGACTTTGGACACCAAGGGGCAGGTGGCATCCAGCGTAAACAGCGCCTTGTCCTCAGCCTCCCCCACCACGGCCTTTGACACGCCATGGGCGGAAAACACCACGGGGCGATCCGTGGGAATGTCCTGCAAATCATCCACAAAAACAGCGCCTTTGTCTCTGAGAGACTGAACCACATGGCGATTATGGACAATTTCGTGACGCACATACACGGGGGGACCGTATTTTTCCAGCGCCCGCTCCACGATCAAAATGGCCCGATCCACCCCCGCACAAAACCCGCGCGGGCTGGCCATCAGCACGGTCAACGATGGTTTGGGCAGCATGAGGTCCCTTTTAAACACAACACACCCTCAGGTATAGCGCAGCGGGGCTCTTTGGCAACCCAAAAATGTTGGGGGGGGGGATTCAGGAACACTCAAAATAGACAACGCTTTCCTGCAAAAACCAAAAGCCTCCTTATGGCCTTGTCTGTTGGGCTTGTGGGTCCATAAATTGCCATAAGTCTCCATATTTGGCAATCGAATCGTTGCATTCATCGAACATCTGGTTAACGGCGATACCCCGACGGGCAGATTCCGTTTGCAAAAACCTCGTCACAAAATCATCTCCGCCTTGCATTTTTGTTTTCTGCTGAAAGGAAATCATCTCCTGCATGATGCCACAAGACCCAGTGTTTTTTGCAACAGCCAAAACCCAACGCGGGTCAAGGGTGTCCTCAGCTTTATTTTCAGTTTTTGCTGTTGCCGATCCTACAACAACAAGGACCAAAAATATCAATATAAATTGATGCTTAAATCTCATTAGACACCTAACACTTAACTACGGCTCAAAAAGCATTCGGAGAGAATCATGGCGGAGCGAGAGGGATTCGAACCCTCGGTACGGGTAAAGCCCGTACGACGGTTTAGCAAACCGTTGGTTTCAGCCACTCACCCATCGCTCCTTTAGTCCCTAAGGTGTCGTTTTGTGGGGCGTTTGTCAATGAATCTTTTTTTAGGTATTTTTAGCCTGTTTTTAGGGATTTTCACCGTATTTATCGCTTTTTTTTAAGACGCAGCCACACCATCACGGGCCAAATCACCGCCAAAGCCATCCACGTCAATGCATAGCCCAAATGAGCATTCCGCAATTCTGGCGGGGTGTTGGGATAGGCCTTAATAGGCCCCTCCATCAACACCTCCGGCTGATCCAGCCGCACCACCCACGGCATAAAAGGCTCCATCGCCCAACGATGTGCTATTGTGTCGATATCGAAATAAGAATACACGTCCCCTTGCACTTTCCCGCCCATCCCCCCGCCCCACGCGTGGGACACGGGCAGAATATGGCCAGAAAAGCATTGTTTTGTTGTGGTTTTCTCTGGTACTTTGTGGGGCATCGATTTCATTTCTTCATCAAAATAAATATATCCGACATCCAAAAGAACGTTTCGCTTTCCCAACAGTCCTAAATCTGCCTTCATCGGCACGACCAGAGAAAATGCCGCCTTGGGCAGACCCGCCACATAAGAAACCTTGGCATACGTTTGGGGTATAACTTGGCCACACACCCTGACGTTCAACCAGTCTGGGGTCATACGGCTTTGGGAAAGGGCTTGCTCTAGTGGAATGACGGAGGAAAACCATCTGGCGTCTCTCAGGGAGATGGCGTCTTCCTTCCACGACAAGCGTTGCCACTGCCAGTGGCTTAAGCCCATCAGCGTTCCCTGAATACTAAGCACAACAGCCCAAAACAACAGGGGCTTGACCCAGCGCATGACGGAATCCCTTTCAGTTTAATCGTTTTCTTTCAAAGAGCGATGACAGTACTGTTGATGCAAATAAGCCGATTTGACGGGCCGAAGCAGGGCCAAGATCAGGCCCAAAACCACCACAGGCCACACAATCCCGTGAATCCACAGGGGCGGCTGATACCGAAACTCCACGAACAAGGCCCCCAACGGCACCAAAAGACAGAGCACCGACAAAATCACATACACAGGCCCATCCCCCATATCATGCCCCCGCAAATCCAGATCACAGGCGGGACAGGCAGGCTTTAGCGAGAAAAACCGCTCATACACAGCCCCCACACCACAGCGGGGACACGTTCCCCTGCACACCGTACGCAAAAAAGACGCCGCTTCCTTAGCCACCCAAATATACCGACGCAAACAGAAACAGCCAGACCACGTCCACAAAGTGCCAGTACCACGCGGCGGCCTCGAACCCCACATGCTGTTTTTCCGTAAACTGGCCCGAACGCGCCCGCAGATAACACACCAGCAAAAATAATGTTCCAATCAATACGTGGAACCCGTGAAACCCCGTGGCCATATAAAAATTCGATGCATAAATCCCCTCGCGGAACCCAAAAGACGCGTGACTGTATTCATAGGCCTGCAAGCCCAAAAACAATGTTCCCAACAAAACCGTATACAGCAACCCCTGACGCAGGCCCTGACGGTCCCCATGCAGCAACGCATGGTGAGCCCACGTCACCGTGGTCCCCGAAAGCAACAGAATCAAGGTGTTCAAAAATGGTAAAGACATGGGATCCAGCGGCACAATGCCTTGGGGCGGCCAAACACCCCCCACTGGAAACAAGCGAGCATTGAAATACGCCCAAAAAAAGGCCACAAAAAACATCACCTCAGAGGCAATAAACAAAACCACCCCGTACCGCAGACCCGTTTGCACCACAGGATTATGGATGCCAGGGGTGTTGGCCTCTTTTATAACGCTGCGCCACCAACCGTACATACATACCAATACACACAACAGGCCCAGCCACAGGCCAAGGGACGTTATCCCCTTAAAAAACAACAAGGCCCCCACAGCCAAAGCCCCCGCCGCCAGCGACGCCAGTAATGGCCAAGGACTGGGATCCACCAAATGATAGGGGTGTTTTTGATGTGCCATGACAAAACCTCTTTGTCGTTTGTTTCCCTAAACTAGTTTCATAAAACAAACAGGATGTAAAGATGGAGACATTATCGTGCAGGGTCATTCAATAAACTTTCGTTAAGGTTTGGATGGCTTTGTGGGTTTTTCGTTGGAAGATTTGGATGCCTTCGGTGAATTTTCCGAAGGTTTTATTGAGGATATGAACGACCAAGCCATTGATGGCTGCTAGGTTTTCTGGGG
>CANGYP010000002.1 GCA_947458235.1 Alphaproteobacteria bacterium | reverse complement strand
TGTGCTGTATAGGCCTCGCAGCAGGCCTTGGCCAAGGCCCGAATGCGGCCAATGGTGCGGGCGCGTTCATTCACCCCAATCATGCCCCGCGCATCCATCAGGTTAAACAAATGGCTGGCCCCAATGGCCTGTTCATAGGCGGGCAAGATCAATCCCAGCCCGAGCAGACGGGGGCATTCCTTTTCTGCCGTTTCAAAGGCGTGTTTTAGGGCTGTGGGATCCGCGGCCTCAAAATTATACGCCGATTGCTGTTGTTCGTTGGCCAGAAACACATCGCCGTAGGTCATGGGGTAACGGGATGCGGGATCATTAAACGCCAGATCATAAACATTTTCGCGGCCCTGAATGTACATGGCCAGACGCTCTAGGCCATAGGTCAACTCCACCGAAACAGGGGAACAGGGAATACCCCCCATTTGCTGAAAATAGGTAAACTGGGTGATTTCCATGCCGTCACACCAGACCTCCCACCCCAATCCTGCCGCGCCTAGGGTGGGGCTTTCCCAATCATCCTCAACAAAGCGAATGTCGTGATCGTTCAGGGATAACCCGATGGCATCCAGACTGGACAGATACAACGCCTGAACATGGTCAGGACTGGGTTTTAAAATCACCTGAAATTGATAGTAATGCTGCAATCGGTTGGGATTGTTGCCATAGCGGCCGTCCGTGGGGCGGCGACAGGGCTGAGGATACGCGGCGTACCATGGATCTGGCCCCAAGCATTTCAGGGCCGTGGCCGGATGAAACGTGCCCGCCCCCATTTCTTTGTCATAGGGTTGCAACAACACACACCCTTGGCGCGACCAGAATTGCTGCAACGTCAGAATGATGTCTTGAAAAGCCAGCGTCATGAGGAAGACAAAATTTTATAATGCCAATGTTGCCCCTCTGGCGTCAAAATCACAGGGCGACCCGTGGGGATTTCCACGGATTCAATCTGTGGATCCGACAAACCCGCCATCAGTTTAATCAACGCCCGAATGCTGTTGCCATGGGCCACAATCAACACCGTTTTGTTTTGATTCAGCAGAGGGGAAAGAATGTTGCGATAAAAAGGATCCACCCGCCCCACCACATCTTTCAGGCTTTCTGTGGCGGGCAAACGAAAGGGAAAATTCTGAAACAACGGATTGTTCGCAGGGTGATGATCATGGTTTTCCAGCAAAGCGGGCGGGGCCTGATCGTAACTGCGGCGCCAGATGTGCACTTGATCCGCGCCGTGAGCTTCGGCGGTTTCTTCTTTGTTTAATCCTGTCAGGGCCCCATAAAACCGCTCGATCATTTCTGGCGACTCTTGGGGGGTCACGGAACACCCTAAGGCGGACAGCACCCGCTGGCACGTTTCCTTGGCCCGCTTCAGCGGGGACACAAACACAACATCCGGCATCAGACCTGCCGATTTCAGGGTTTCTCCAGCACTAACAGCCTCAGCTTTTCCCTGATCCGTTAAATCCACATCCACCCAGCCCGTAAAGCGGTTTTCCAGATTCCAAACACTTTGACCATGACGCAAGAGGATAAGGGGCATGGAAAAATCCTTGCTTTTTAAATAAACATCACATACTCTGAAGGGGAAACAAAAACCATGTTTTGGTATGCGCCCTTTTTTTAAGAGTCTTTTTTTTACGGTGCTTTGTGTTGTGACGCAAGGGGCTTTTGCGCTGGCCGGCGAGACCAAGCCCCTGTCGATTCGTTTGGACGATGCTCTGCGTTATGCTTTGCTCAGCACCTATCAACGGGCTGGGGAAGGCTATCAAGATCAAGCCCGTTACGGCGATATGGGCCCCGTGTTGCAGGGAGATGCCGCCCCCAAGACCCCCGCAATGGAGCCCGTGGCAGATACCTTGGCCTATCCATGGATGTATGTGGGACAGCTGCAAATTCGCTTTGGCATGGGCCAATACAATGGATGTACGGGCACCATGATCGCCCCCAAGGTGGTGTTAACCGCCGCCCATTGTTTTTATGATGCGGGTCAGGGCTATTACCAAGACGGCAAATTTTTTGCCGCCCGCAACGGATCCAACATTCCCTATCCCCCTGTGGGGATTGCCTCTGTGGAATATATGAACTCTTCGGGGCCGGCCCTTGATAACAACGAAGATGTGGCGCTCGTGCACTTGGAATCGGCCCCCTACGGCGAGGCCTTTTGGACCAAGTGGGGCAGCGTCCCCGTGGCCTTGGTGACGGATGCCCATTTTCATCCCAGCGATGTGCGCTCTGCCATGGCCCTAACCGTTTCGGGGTATCCCGTCAAGCCCCCCTTGGGCGAAGATGGAAAACTTTATCGCAGCACAACCCTGACCTATCGCAACGCCGAATCCCCAGGCAAAGGCAATCAGTTTGAACATGGCGCCCTATCGTTCGAGGGGACTTCGGGCGGTCCCATATTCGCCTATGATCCCCTGTATGATACCTTTGCTATGGTGGGCGTGATTTCCAGCCAGCGGGAATGGCAAAACGGCGACACTTGGGGTGTGGGCGTTAAATTAAACCAAGACGCCATCAATCGCATCCATCAGGTGATGATGGAGGACACCCCCAACGCCGCCCTAACGCCCCCGATTTTGGTGCAGTTGAGACGATAAGGGGGGGGGTCTGGGTTATGAGTCTTATCGTATCCTCCGCCGCCTCATTGTTTTGGGGTGCGCAACTTATGACCACAGGGAATATCCTTCCTTTAGCCAACCCTATACTGTCTTCAACTGACCCCACCATCTCAACCCTGATCGCAGTCATAAAAGATGCTCAGGAGATCAACGCTCGGATTAGCAACACCCCGTATTGCTCGGCTGCAACCATCACCCCCCCCCCCCCCCCCAATAAGCACCCAACCCGTTACGGTACGCATCAACGAAAACGGGGCAATATCTGCGTCCGTGCCCGCAGGGAATATCCCATCCAATCACACGGCGGCCTCGACTGTAAAAGCCCTGACAATGTTTCGCGTTTTCCAAGATGTTTTAGGGGGAAAAACGGAAAATCTTGATAACCCCGTTCCCCCAGAGGTTATTGCTGCCGCCAAAGCCCGAGGTTCATCATTTTTTAATGATAACAAAGCCGCGACATGGGGTGACTTGATAAAACATACTTGGGAAACGTCTGATAATGGGCTCGCAGAGATTCTTGCTGCCTATCGACCTAACAAACCCTTACCCAAGTCCTTTGAAAATATTGCAGCCCAAGCTGGGCATAACTTGCAAGGATTTCTTTTAAGGAATACCACCATAAACCTATCAAAAGTTTTGATATTTAACGGTTCAGGACATCCCGATGGTGTGGAAGGGGGATCGGGCCCTTACCCCGTCGCACGCATATCTGAGTTGTGTCTTAATGCCCAAACGGGAAAACGTTTACCGTCTCGCCAGGGACATGTTGATGTCGCTGAGTATACAAAAGCCCTTTGGCAAGTTGCCAATACCAGCACGGCATTCGTTGGATGGCTAACAGATCACGGCGTGACAAGCCCCAGCCTTCGGAACGCCCAAGGCAACGCCCAAGGCGCTGCCAAAAGCGGCACAGATAATTCTACAACGGGTGGAGTGTTTTTTGTCCCCCAGAACGGCGGCGTTTCTGTCACCGTCCAATTGGGGCGAGGGGGATATACACCCCAAGCAACCCCATACCCAGTAGGAACGGTGAGCCCTGTGGAGCAGAAGGGTGATTTTAATGGCGTCCCTGCGTTTTTGGACATAAGTGGTCAAGTCACATCGATCACCCCCTCGGTAATGTCACAACAAATACAAATACAAAGACTTGTCCATTCCGAGGATCATTCCAAATAGGAATAGATCGTTGTAAAATCTTTATTTTGCAAAGGCCAGATGATAACCCCCTGTAATCTTAGGCCCTTGGGGAACAAGCAAAAATGGTGGGTAAGGGGGGGCGATTTACGTTTTCTTTAAAGACTCCCCGCTATAGTCAAAGGAAAACGATCATAATCTTGCAGGAAAAACGGTATCCATCATGGACGTTAAGGTGATTGCGTGTCAACAGCAGGGACGGTTATCCATGGATGGGTTATCGGACTTGCTCTCGTCCCGTTTTTTTATACACAATCATGATTTGTTTGCGGTGGATGAAAACGGCCAAAAGGCCATATGGTTAGAGAATTATTACCGCATGAATCCCCCCGCCGTGTTGGTGGGAAAGGGCAATGTGGAAATATCGCCTCTGGCCATTTTATCTTTATGTCGTAAAGCCAGTTTGAGTTTCCTGCAGGATGTGCAAGAGGCCTTGAATCGCCACAAACAAAGCATCGCCCATATCAAAAAGGCTGTGCATGTGCCGCTGGGGGGGCGCGTTTATATTGAACCCGCCCACATGCTGTTAGAATCTTCGGATCACCATGTGTTGATAACCTTGGTCCGGCAAGGGGAGCAAGGCATTCTGGTCATTGATAACATTGTCCCCCGCAAGGGCGATACCTTAACAGCGGCCATGTTTGCCCAAAACAGAGCTATTTATTATCATGATTCGACGGCACTGGCCCATGATATCTTGGCCTTTCATCTGCGGGATCATCCCGATGATCCCGGACACGAAGCGCATGTGCTGATTAAGGCACACGTTGAATATCCTCAATAATCACCTGAACGCTGGGGGTTTGGCCCCATGTGTCTTTTTTCAGAGTACCAGCCACCGACAGGGGCTTGCCGCGATGATTCAGCAGGGCCTGTCCCATGGGATGATCGGCGCAACGAAAGGCAATGGCCTTGGATGACCATGATCGGGCTGGGTCTTTCAGTTGGCACCGCACATGCGCCCCCCCCACCACATCGGCAAAGGAGACAATGACATTAGAAAAAGCAAAACGGGGCTGGGGATTCCCAACGCCAAAGGGGGATAAACGCTCCATCTGCTCCAGCAGGCCCACGTTGGCCGCGGTTAAGGGCAAGGACAAATCCAAATCCAACAGCGGGCGAATGTTATCCCGCGCAATCACATCACCAATGCGGGATTCAAAAAAGGCCTGTGCCTGCGATAGATCGTTTTCTGAAACACTAAAGCCCCCTGCCATGGCGTGGCCACCGCCAGCCAGCAGAATCCCCTCTTGCCGCGCTGCCAGAATCATTTGCCCCAAATGCACCCCGCGAACGGACCGACAGGATGCCTTGGCCACGCCCTTGCCATCCCCTGCCAAGACAATGGCCGGTTTGTGATAGCGATCTTTCAAACGGCTGGCCACAATCCCAATCACCCCCGGATGCCAGCTGGGGCCGTAAACCCAAATCACGCTGCCTGTGCTGCCCTCGGCCTGACGAATGGCTTGATCCAGAATATCGGCCTCAATAGCCTTGCGTTCGCTGTTGTGCAGGGCGAGGGCTTGGGCGTACAGCAGGGCCTCCTGTGCATCGTCACAGCTCAGCAATTTTGTCCCCATGTCCGATTGCCCCACACGCCCCCCAGCGTTGATATGGGGCCCCAGAATAAAGCCCAGATGATAGGGGCTGGGGGCTTCGTCCAGACGCGCCACATCAGAGAGAACCTTTAGCCCCGTATTCATGCGCCGCCCCAGAACCTTTAAGCCCTGCGCCACAAAGGCGCGATTCACCCCGTGCAGCGGCACCACATCACACACCGTACCTAGGGCCACAATATCCAGTAGCAACAGCAAATTGGGCTCGGGCTGGGTTTCAAAAAAGCCCTGTTGTTTCAGGGTTTGATTCAAAGCCACCAGAAACAAAAACGTCACCCCCACTGCCGCCAGATGGCCGCAGGGGCTGGTTTCATCCAAACGGTTGGGGTTCACCACCGCCACGGCGGGGGGCACGGCACTTTCCCCAACATGATGATCAATGACCACAACATCTAGCCCCAGATCCCGCGCATAGCCCAGCGCATCATGGGCCACAATGCCGCAATCCACCGTAATAACCAGTTTGACCCCTTGGGCTTTGAGCTTATCAAAGGCCCCGCGGTTGGGCCCATACCCCTCCGCCATGCGATCGGGAATGTATACCCGCAGGGGCCGCCCCAGCATGGCCATATACCGCTTCAACAATGCCGATGAGGTGGCCCCATCCACATCATAATCCCCAAACACCGCCACCGATTCCCCGTTGAGGAGGGCCGCCACCATCCGATCCACGGCGCGGTCCATGTCTATCAGGTGAAAGGGATCGGGCAACATATCCTTTAGCCGTGGATTCAAAAACCCCTCCGCCGTGTTCAGATCTATGCCCCGAATGGCCATCAGTTTCCCCACAACCTCGTGAACACCATGCTGCTGGGACAGGGCTAAGGCCGTGCGATCCGAAAACGGTTTAAAGGACCACACACGGCCCGTCAATGACAGCGATTCATCCAATACAGCCATAAATACCTTTCCCAAAGAACGGTATCATAGCAAAGTTTGCGGTGGAGGCTAGGGGGATGAGGAGGGTGGCATGGCACAATCATACCAAAGCACAATCAAGAACCCCCTCTCTCCGTCGGGGGGTTGGGGAGAGGGGGCTGCAATAAGAATAATGTTCTGAAAAATAATGCAAAAGACCCCCTCCCTAACCCTCCCCCGCAAGCGGGAGAGGGAATTTTTTCAAAAACATGGGGGAATTTTTATGGTTTTGAAAGTGAATTGGTATGGCTGTTTTTGGCAGGATTCGCAGCCCAGCATACGGGAAAAGTCGCTTTTGAGCGAATGATGACACGCCCTTGTCCAGCACCCCTGATCCCCATACACTTTCCTCTTGCTTTCTTAGCAAAATACGCCACAGTGACTGAAAGAGATGCGGAATGATGCGTGCACGTGACTTAATCACGAGGTTAATAGATCACAAAGGCTGATTGTGATGAGAGAGGATCTTAGAAAATGAATCCTGCCTACCTTTTGTTCACTCTTTTCGTCTACACTGAATCCTAAGGATGGGTTTTTCGCAGTATGGCGTTGAATGATCATAGCGCTGAAATCCACACGGAACTCAGGACACGCGCCGCACCTCGGTTGCGGCGTCCCTCGATGTATCGGGTGGTGATGCTGAATGATGATTATACGCCTATGGATTTCGTGGTCCATATTTTGCAAGCCTATTTTGGGAAAACGTTAGAGGACGCAACGAAAATTATGCTGGATATCCATACCAAAGGATCGGGAACATGCGGTGTTTATACGCTGGAGGTTGCCGAAACCAAGGTGGCACAGGTGCGCCGTGTGGTTCAAAAGCATCAGCATCCTTTGCAATGTATGATTGAGAAGGCGTAGGCATGTTATCCTCAAACCTAGAAAAAACCCTTCACCGCGCTTTGGATCTGGCGGGGGAGCGTAACCACGAATTCGCCACGTTAGAGCATCTGTTGCTGTCGCTGGTGGATGATCGGGAGGCCTCTACGGTCATGAAAGCCTGTAATGTCGATCTCAAAAAGCTGTCCTATGCTTTGTCCCAGTATTTGGATAAAGAGCTCAAAAGCCTTGTCACCGCCATGCCCCAAGACCCCAAGCCCACGGCGGCCTTTCAGCGGGTGATCCAGCGGGCGGTGATTCATGTGCAATCGGCAGGGCGTTCTGAAGTCACAGGGGCCAACGTTTTGGTGGCGTTATTTTCTGAACGCGAATCCCACGCCGTGTATTTCCTGCAAGAACAGGATATGTCCCGCTTTGATGCTGTGAATTATATTTCCCACGGCATTGCCAAGGGGGCAAAATCTACCAGTTCCCCGACGTCAACGGCCACAAGTGGGGTTGAAAAAGAAACGCAAGAGCCCGATGGGAAAAATCGCGACCAAAGCAGCTATCTGATTAACTTAAATCAACGCGCCACCGAGGGGAAAATTGATCCCATCATCGGCCGCGCCGATGAAATTGCCCGCACAATTCAGATTTTGTGTCGTCGAACGAAAAACAACCCCCTGCTGGTGGGGGATCCAGGGGTGGGGAAAACGGCCATCGCCGAGGGCCTTGCCCGTCAAATTGTTGAAGGTGCCGTGCCCGCTGTTTTAAAAGATTGTGAAATTTACAGTTTGGACATGGGCGCTTTGCTCGCTGGTACCCGTTATCGTGGGGATTTTGAAGAGCGCCTGAAAAATCTGATTCATTACCTAGAGGGCCTGAAAAATGCCATTTTGTTTATCGATGAAATTCATACCCTGATCGGGGCGGGGGCCACCAGTGGGGGGGCTATGGATGCGTCGAACCTGCTAAAACCCGCCTTGGCTCGTGGAACCTTGCGTTGTATCGGGGCCACAACATACAAAGAATTCCGTGGGCACTTTGAAAAAGACCGCGCCCTCGTGCGACGTTTTCAAAAAATTGATGTGGCGGAACCCTCAGAGGACGATGCCCTAAAAATTATCACGGGATTAAAGCCCTATTACGAAGCCCATCATCAGGTCAAATACGCACAGGATGCGCTAAAAGCCGCCGTCACTCTGTCGGTGCGCTATATCAATGATCGGAAATTGCCGGATAAAGCCATTGATGTGTTGGATGAAGCGGGGGCAGCCCAGCATTTGCAAATCCCCTCGAAGAGAAAAAAAATTATTGCGCGGCGGGATATTGAATCCATCGTGGCCAAAATTGCCCGTATTCCTGAAAAAACCATCAGCAAGACCGATAAGGAGATGCTCTATCTCCTGAAAAGTACTTTAAAAACCGTGATTTTTGGCCAGAACGAAGCCATCGATCAGTTGGATGCGGCGTTAAAATTATCGCGGGCGGGCTTGCGGGATCCAGAAAAACCCATCGGGTGTTATGTGTTCACTGGTCCCACTGGCGTTGGGAAAACCGAGGTGGCGCGGCAGTTGTCCAGTTTGATGCACATTCCCTTGCTGCGGTTTGACATGTCCGAATATATGGAAAAACACAGCCTGTCCCGCTTGATTGGGGCCCCCCCAGGGTATGTGGGGTTTGAACAGGGGGGCTTGCTGACCGATAAAGTCGAACAACATCCGTACTGTGTTTTGCTGTTGGATGAAATTGAAAAAGCGCATCCCGATCTGTTCAACATTTTGTTACAGGTGATGGATCACGGCAAATTGACGGATCATAATGGCAAAGCCATTTCCTTTCACAATGTGATTGTGATTATGACCAGCAACGTGGGCGCGGATCTGTTGTCCAAAAGTGCCTTGGGCTTTAAACAAGAACGTCAAAGCGGGGATGAAAAAGAGTCCATCAACCGTCTGTTTACCCCAGAGTTCCGCAATCGTTTGGATGCCATCATTTCTTTTAAAAAGCTGGGACGGGAACATGTTGAAACCATCGTGGATAAGTTTATCGTGGAATTGGAGGCCCAGCTGACCGATAAAGATGTCACCATCGACATCAGCGACGATGCCCGTACGTGGCTGGCGAACAAGGGGTATGATCCCGATTATGGGGCGCGGCCTTTGGCGCGGGTGATACAGGATCATGTTCGCAAACCTTTGGCCGAAGAGCTGCTGTTTGGGAAGTTGGTTAAGGGCGGGAACGTTTGCATCGTTCTGAAAGAGGATCGTTTGCACTTTGATATTGGGGAGGGCAGTTTGCATCCCTCGCCCCCCACCAAAAAATCCCCCCGCAAAACCACCAAAGCCATGCTGAATGGTTAACGCATGGCCCGCGCGATGGGGGGGGGTACGCACCATCTTAGGGCGTGATAAAAAAACATCAGTGTTTTAAAAACACCCACCTGAAACATTCTGGTGGGTGTTTTTTATCTTTTTTTAAGACAACGGACCTTTAGTATGCGTAGTCTTAGATGATCCTTCACCGTTAAAAAATCTTTATAAAAAATGCGGCAAAATAGCGTCCTTAAAGTTCATCTCTCTGATTCTGTCCATGGCCCGCTGGCAGCACCACCCATTCTCTATTTTCTGTTCTTTGTGGTGTCCATAGCCCTGTTTGTCATAGATACACAGAGCCTACGTCCCGCAACCGTCCTGAAGACCCTTTATCAAGCCTCTCTCGATCACACCCTGTCTGGCGTGCAAGCCAAAGTTCAGGGGTGGCAACGGTTGGTAGGGGATTGGAAAAATCTTTACGAGGCCGACCAAATTAACCAAGAGTTGAAAGCCACCATTGTGAGTTTACGGGAACGGGTTCGCCATGCGGAAGCGGCCTTGCAACATCAAGACCAGATTCAAGAGCAAGTCCATTTCCTCCCCAGTCCCCCCCATGCCTTTGTCACCACACGTATCCGACGATATAATTATGGCCCCTCTGCGAGGCGGATGCTGATTGAAACCCAAAAGCATCCCGCGATAGCCCCTAGGCATATTGTCACAGCCCGTTATGCTATGGTGGGTCGCATTTTATCGGTCAGCGCGAGGGGGGGCGAGGTCCTCTTGATTACAGATAAAGCCTCCCGCGTTCCTGTGATCGGGGAAATGTCGCGCCAATCGGCCCTTTTACAAGGCACCAATGGCCAAGTCCTGAACATGCGATACACGCACGACAAAGCCTTTATGCAGGGTGAGATTCTCCTCACCACTGGGGATGATACATTCTTGCCCGCAGGTATTCCCGTGGCCAAGGTTGTGATTAAGGATGACAGAACATGGGCGGTGCCCCTTTATCATCCCAAAGATATCGATTTTGTGCAGGTATTATATTGATATGGTCTCTCTATCTTCCCGTACGCACCATCCCTTGTTGGTATTGCCCACATTGTTTTTTCCGGCTCTTTTGCTGGCCCTGTCTGTGTTTCTGTTTTTTTTCTCTGTTGAGATTGGGCCTTGGACCATTTCGTTGCAAGCGTTTTATGCCCTTATCTTTTTTTTGATGATTGTGCAACATCATCACGTTCTGCCCCCGTGGTTTGTTTGGGGGTTGGGGCTCTTCCAAGACATGGGATCAGCAACGCCCTTGGGCACCAACGCGCTTCTGTGCCTGACATTTTATATTGTTTTGTCTGGCCACACGAGGCTGTACCAAAAACATCCCCGATCGTATTTGATTTTTGGATTTGCCGTTATGTCTGGTCTATGGTTGACAAGTCAATGGTTGGTCCAAAGTCTTTTGGAAGACTCTTTCTCTGGGTATCTTGATATCCTAGCCACTTGGGGTGTTGCCAATGGCCTTATGGTGGGACTTTGCCTGTTGTATGGGCCCGCGAGACACCGATGATTTTGGAAGATAACCGATACCAAGTTTTTTCCAGACGCGCCTTTTTGCTGGGCACGGTCAAACTGGGATTCTTTGGTGTTTTGTATGGTCAATTGTATCGATTGCAGGCCCATGAAGCCCTCAAATACAAAGAAATTGCCGAAGACAACCGTGTTAACGTGCAACTGCTTTCCCCCTTGCGTGGTCGGATTGTGGATCGCAACGGCCAGATTCTGGCCCACAATGAGCAGCAATACCGCTTGATGTTGATGCCAGAACACATTGAAAACCTTGAGACGGTTATTGACCTTTTAAGCCAGCACTTTCCCATCAGTGCCAAAGAAAAAAAAACCTTGTTACGTCAAGCCCGCCGCAACCCCAAATTTGTCCCTTTGCTTTTTAAGAAAAAAGTCTCTTGGCAGGATGTGTCCAAAGCTGAGTTTTTAAGTGCTGAAATCTCTGGACTGATATCCGAGGAAGGCATGTTTCGGACCTATCCCCATGGGCCTATTTTGGCCCATATTCTTGGGTATGTGTCCCCCGTGTCCGAGGCAGAAATCAAAGCCAAGAATAATGATCCTCTTTTAAAACTACCCGATGCCCAGTCAGGAAAGTTGGGCATCGAAGAAAACAAAGATATGGATCTGCGTGGAGATCCAGGGGAGCGACATGTCGAAATCAATGCGGCAGGTCGTATTATTCGGGAAATCAAGAGGCTATCCCCCGCTGAAGGAAAAACCCAGAGATTGTCCATCGATTTAGAGCTGCAACGCTTTGCCTACGCACGGATGGGCCTAGAAACAGGGGCCGTTGTGGTACTGGATGTGCGAACAGGGGAAATTTTGGTTCAGGTTTCCGCCCCGTCTTATGACCCCAATGTGTTCACCTCTGGGGTGGATCACGCCACATGGCAACAGCTGGCTCAAAATCCAGACAAACCCCTCATTAACAAGCCCATAGCAGGTCTGTATCCCCCAGCCTCAACCTTTAAAACCTTAACAGGATTGGCCTTGTTGCATAACAATATCGTCAAGCCCAACCAGACTGTTTTTTGCCCAGGGTACTATTTTTTTGGCGGACGCAAAGTGCACTGCTGGAAAAAAGAGGGCCATGGTGTCGTGAATTGGCACGATGCCATCGTGAAATCCTGCGATGTGTATTTTTATGAAATGACGCGTCGGATGGGAATTCAAAATCTGGCAGACTTTGCCCGTCTTGTGGGTCTGGGCAGCAAAACAAACATTGAACTTTCCGGCGAAAAAGCTGGTATTGTTCCCGATCCTGCTTGGAAACAAATGGCCAAAAATCAGGTTTGGTTTCCCGGAGAAACCATTATTGCGGGTATCGGTCAGGGGTATTTACTCACCACGCCCCTGCAACTGGCGGTGATGACAGCCCGATTGGCCACGGGCACCAACGTGCATCCCACACTGTTTCATCGCGAGCATCCCAAAGCCTTTGCCCCGCTTGGGATCCACCCTGAACATTTGAAACTGGTTCGCCAGGCCATGAGTGATGTGGTGAATATTCCAGGGGGGACGGCCTATGCGCAGCGGTTGGTGGATATGGACTTTGCCTATGCTGGCAAAACGGGAACAGCGCAGGTGCGGCGTATTTCCATGGCCCAGCGTGCTGCGGGGATTAAAAACGAGGATTTGCCCAGACCCTTTCGCGATCATGGTATGTTCATCGCCTTTGCCCCTGTAGATAGCCCAAAATACGCCAGTGCAGTGATTATCGAACACGGCAGCAGTGGATCCCGTGCTGCTGCCCCCGTCACCAAGGATATTTTTTTAAAAATGCATGAGTTAGGCTATGTTTAACAATCACGGTTTGTCTTTGTATCTTGCCATGGTGCGGGGACACGTGCGCCGCTTGCCCACGGGTATTCTGTTATGTTCCTGCACGCTGGCTTTGCTCGGCGTTATGACGCTTTATTCTGTGGCGGGTATGTCTTTTGATCCTTGGGCGAAACAGCAGATTTTACGCTTTATGCTTGCCTTTGCGTTATTGCTGGCGGTTACGTTGGTGCCCCTGCAAACATGGTTGAAATACGCCTATTGGGTTTATGGGGGGATGGTGGTGCTGCTGGTGGTGGTTTTTTTTATTGGGCATGTGGGGATGGGGGCCCAGCGGTGGATCAATCTGGGGTTTATGCATCTGCAACCCTCAGAAACCATGAAGATCGGTTTAATTCTGGCCTTGTCCCGTTATTTTCATGGGGTGATTCCAGAGGAAAGAAAGCGTTTTTCTTTTTTAATGATTGCGTTGTTGTTGGTTGCCATTCCGTTTTTCTTGGTGGCAGAACAGCCTGATTTGGGGACTGCGGGGATTATTTTTCTTTCTAGTGTGGTTATTTTTTTCCTTAGCGGTGTGCCCATGTGGATTTTTATCACGGCGGCGTTGATGGCCCCGCTCATTGGGATGATCGGCTGGCGCTATGCCATGCATGGGTACCAAAAACAGAGGGTATTAACGTTTTTGGATCCGTCTCGGGATCCCTTGGGGGCGGGCTATCACATCACGCAATCTAAAATTGCCTTTGGGGCTGGCGGATTGTTTGGCCAAGGCTGGGGCCAAGGATCTCAAAACCGATTGGATTTTATTCCCGAGCGACACACCGATTTTATTTTCAGTGTCTTTGCGGAAGAGTTTGGCTTGATAGGGACTGTGTTTGCCTTGTCTTTGTGCCTGATTTTGGTGGGGTATGGGTATAGCATCGCCCTGTCCTGCCGGAATCAATTTGGGCGTCTGCTCTGTTTGGGGATCACCAGCCTGTTTTTTATGCATGTCTCTATCAATCTAGGGATGATTACGGGCCTTGTGCCAGTGGTGGGTGTTCCCTTTCCTTTGTTGTCTTATGGGGGCACGTCGATGCTGACCACCATGATCGGATTTGGCTTGATCTGCAATGTGGCCATTTACCGACGGGATGAAATTCGGCGGGCGACGCTTGGATCCCGACAATCCTTTTGGGGTCCAAGATAAGGCGGGACGCTTGCGCCAGACACAGGCACGTTATCCGCTTTTAAGGGGCATTGCGAAGGATGCCGTCCTCCAGTTCCACAATACGGTGGGCTTGATTTAAAATGCGGTAATCGTGGGACACCAAAAAAATGGTGGTGCCATTTTCCAGCGCCAAAGCCTTCAGGATTTCTACGCACGCCTGACCACTGGCCTTGTCTAGGGACGCCGTGGGTTCATCCGCCAAAACCATTTTGGGCTTGCCGACGAGGGCGCGGGCGATGGAGACCCTTTGCCGTTGTCCCCCCGACAACGCCCCCGGTTTTTTGTGTTCATGCCCCGACAGGCCCACCCGCCCCAGCATATCCGCCGCCAAGTCACGGCGATCGGTTTCCCGCAAATCCCCGTCCAGCTCCAACGTCATGCTGACGTTTTGCAGGGCGGTTAGGGATTCCAGCAAATTATGCGCTTGGAAAATATACCCCGTTTGTCGCCGCACGGCCAGTAAGGTATCCTGTGATGCGCCAATCAGGTTTTTGCCAAAAACACTCACCCGCCCCTGTGTGGCGTGACGCAGGGCTCCCACTATGGTCAAAAATGTGGATTTTCCCGACCCTGACGGCCCTGTCATAATGACAATATCCCCCGCATTGACGGTTAAGGACACCCCTTTTAAAACCGGCGGCTCTAGGGGGGAGTAGGAAAAAGACAAACCCTCCACCGCAATGGCGGCCTCTGGGATGGGGGCAGGCAACACAACCATACCCTCACCCTCCCAAAAAGCGCACGGTGACGGTGGCTTGGGCGGCCAGTCCTTCTTTACGGCCCAAAAATCCCAGTTTTTCCGTGGTGGTGGCCTTCACACTGACGCGATTCAGGGGCAGAGCGCACAGGTCTGCTAAGCGGCCCCGATAGCGGTCCCGATGGGGGGCAATTTTGGGGGTTTCCCCGATGATGGTGAGGTCAATATGGTCCAAAATCCCCTGATGCTGGGCCAACTGTTGTAGGGCAAATCCCAAAAAGAGCGTGGAATCCGCCCCCTGCCACGCGGGGTCCGTGGGGGGGAAATGCTCGCCAATATCCCCCAGCGCCATGGTGCCCAGCACAGCATCGGTTAAGGCATGCAGCGCCACATCCGCATCCGAATGCCCCGATAACCCCTGCGAAGCCGGCAAACACAGCCCGCACAGCGTGATGGTTTGCTTGGTGGGATCAAAGGCATGGACATCAAATCCCGATCCAGTGACCCAGCGGTGATGTTGGGGGGGGGTGTGATGCATCAGATCCTCCGGCATAGTGATTTTCGTGTTTTCGGGGGCCCCGTCTGTAACATGCACCGTGTATCCAGCGGCGTGCATGCGGGATCCCTCGTCCGTAAAGGCCGCATCGCCCGTTTTTTCAAAGGCATCCTGCAGGGCCGCGCGGTCAAACCCCTGCGGCGTTTGTACGCGGTAGATCCCCGCGCGATCCAGCGCCCCCTGCCAGATATGACCATCACTGCGGCAGACCGTATCGCTGATGGGCAGAACGGGACACACGGCCTGATGACCCTGCCCCAGCAAAGCCGCCACCCGCGCAAACAAAGATAGGGGGGCCGACGGACGCGCCGCATCATGAATCAGAACATGGGGGGCGGCGGCGGGAAAATCCGCAGACGCCATGACCCTCAACCCACACACCACCGAATCGGCCCGCGTTGCCCCCCCCACGCAAAAATGAACATGGGGATATTGCGCCCTCAGGGGGTCAATCCATACCCCATGATGCGCCCCATGCACCACGATGGTGGGATACAGGGCGGACAAACCCGACAAAACCCGCCCCAGCGGCGAGGGATCCCCATAATACTGCTTAGGCACAGGCAATCCCGCACGGGTCCCATCCCCCGCCGCCACAATCATCACAACAGGGTGGGGGTGGGTCGTCATAAGGGGGCCTTGGGGGTGGGTAATCGGCTATGATCGGTCAATGGCGCACTGCACTGGGATTAAACAATGTGAGCAACACCTCTGGTGCTACAGATTGTGGCACAAATGTTTGTTTTGTTGCAACAGGCTGCCCAAAATTATCACATATCGCGGCGAAGAGGGGCTTTAGGGGATCCTCATCTCTGAAAAGACTAAGATCAATATGGATGTTTCTTCCTTCTTTTTCAATACTTTTTCCCAGGCGCAAAACTTCCAACACTTCATGCACAGTCCCAAGACCGCCAGGCCCAACGCACATGTTCAGAGCCCCGGTAACGATTCCAAGGCGCTGTAAATAAAGGATATTATAAAGAATACCTCGTGTGGGCGGCTTGCCTTCGGCTTCTGTTTCCAATAATTCTGGGGTTGTGGCACCCAAAACCGCAATCAAATCAGGGTTTTTCTCTTGATATTCAGATGCAACCTTATCAAAAATTCCCATCAGGCCCTCATGACCTGCACCATGGACAACAATGATTTTTTTATGGTCTTGGTTTGCCTGTGTGATGGCGGCATCAAGAATACCGCGCATTCTCTCTTCAGAAAACGCCAATGTTTCTGGTTCTTGACATACAGCACTGCCACAAAAGCTGAGAATAATAAATTGCTCCTCACATGGCGACGGGGGTTCTTGCTTAGAAAGCCTACTGTGATTAGGGTATCGAACAGCCGGACTTGCTCCAAGCCGTATGGAAGATTTTTGTATCACCTCTTCAAAAGTTTTAGCAAAACCTTCAAGGGTTGTTCGACAACTCGATAACAATGGACTTGAGGTCAAACAGATTTCTTGGGTTCTTTTTATGGCCTCATAAATAAGTGTTTCACCGCCAACCCGTATGATTCGCTTGCCCGTATCCGCATTGGCTTTCCCGATCATAGTGTTAATAATCAGAGCTAATTCTAAAGTATCCATATCAAGATTATCTTGTGTCTGCTCTTCTGGCAGTAACACAAACACACCATTCCCCGTGACGGATTGGTAAAAAGCCTCTCCATGGTCATGGCCAAACTGGCTGGGATCAAAAATTCCTTGGCTTTCAAGTTCAGGCAGCAACGCCCCTGCCGTGTAGTATGTGACCTGATGTCCCTGCTCTTGCAACTGTTGAACGACAGGATGATTGTTGGCACTCTCTAACTGTTCGGCAGTGCTAAAAATAACCGCAACAGGAATTTGCGCTTGATGAATCGGGATACAGGAAGTATTAGATGATGGAAGAAGGCCTCCTTTTCCTAAAGCCTCTTTACGGCCGCCATATCCACCAAGTTGTTTTGGATTTGCATCAATTAACGTAGTATTTTGATTCGGCAAAACAACACAAGTACGCAAAGTAACCGGTTCATTAGGATACAAAGCTCTAGCCGTATCCGGATGCCTAAGAAATTCTGGGGTTTTACTTTTGCCACGTAAAACTGGTGAACCATCAACAGTAAACACTTCCTCAACGATCAATTCTTCGTCAGTACGTTTTAACCGAACGGCATTAATGGTGCTGGCACTTTCGACAGGCAAAAGAGCTTTTTGATTCTTTGCCAGTGCCTCAAACACCAACGTATAAAAAGCAGGAATGCCCCCAGCCACCTCATAAAACGTCGACGCCATTGCGCCGGGAAAATCTTTATCATCTTTTTTGATTGCATCTAAAAGACTTTGCTTTTTGTGTGCAATAAATGCTTCTTTGTTCTCATTCGCACCCGAGTTTTCAGCAATATGCTTATCCCAAGCTTTTTTGGCGATAACAGCGCAGCTTTCATCAATAAGCTTCACCAACGCTTGCGCAGCGTTTTGTTCTTTAGAAACACTCTTTTTTTTCTTTTCGGCCATCCCATAAATGGTGCTGAACCGAACAGCCACAATCGATAACTTGGAATCATCAACTGCAAAAACAATCTCTTCTGGATGCTGAAACAAATCGGCGGCGGCACTACGGTAGTCTTCCCTGATAAACTCAGGAATGAATTCATTATTATTTTCGCCATTAATATAGCCCCTTAATGCTGTTTCCACATCTTCCAAAGATTTCCCATCCTGCACATAGCCCAGATGGTAAAACAACATGGCAAAAAAACCTGATTCATTATTGGCAAGCCCTTGCGCAACAGCTTTCATCTCCTCAGTTTTGCCAAGAATATTCTTGGCACGCGTGTGATCAAGTTCTTTGGGAGTCGCTGTTCGATCAACAAAAGCCTCAGCCGGTATAAGCAAAACACCAACATTTTCTAGCAATGTACGGTAAAAATCTATTTTTTCTGGGGACCGAGTCAGGGGAATAAAAATTTTAACCCCCCTCGCCAAAGATTCCAACTCTGCCATAAAATCCATCTTTATAGGAATACTGTTGGCCAATACGATAACCCAAAAAAGACAGATCCTCTGTAACATCCATCACATTCATGACGGCGCCAAAGGGCATATCAAAACTTTTCAGGTTTTTTTTAGCTAGGTTTTAACAAAACCCTTGTATCGTAACATAACACGTGTACAAAAGACATGATCACACTGGAACTTGAAACTTTTTGAAGGAGCATCACCGTGCTGCAACCCTATCTTGAATTTGTGCGCTCTCTAGAGCGTGTTCACCGCCAGTTTTTAGAAGTTGTCAAAGCCGAACTGGACAAAATCGGTATCCAAGACATCAACAACGTCCAAACACTGATTTTGTTTAACATCGGTTTGGACGAATTGACCATCGGGGAATTGATTAACCGTGGCTATTATTTGGGATCCAACGTGTCCTATAACGTCCGGAAAATGGTGGAGAATACCTATCTGGAGCAGCAGCGTTCCGTCCATGACCGTCGTTCTGTCCGCGTGCGCTTAACGCCCAAGGGCAAGGATTTGTTTTTGAAATTCCGTGACATTTTTGCCAGTCACGCCGATCGCTTGGCCGCCACCCACACCAAGGAGTCCGAAATTCGTCAGGCTTGTGACACCCTGCACAAAGCGGAAAAATTTTGGTCTGGCATTATTGAATATAACCTTTACAATCCAGGGGGCGTCGGGGCCACGGGAACGTCGTTTTAAAAAACGACTGTCTGAACACAAAGGCCCCTGCACACCATAACGCTGGGGCCTGTGATGATTCTGTTCATCGATAATTACGACAGTTTTGTTTACAATCTGGTTCATTACGTTCAGGTGATTGGGGCCGATGTGCGCGTTGTGCGCAATGATGCCATCACCCTTTCTGAAGTTGACGCGCTGTCCCCGCAGGCCATGATCATTTCCCCAGGCCCTTGCTCCCCCAAAGAGGCGGGGATCAGTGTACCGTTGGTGCGGTATGCGGCGGATACCAAACGGCCTCTGCTGGGGGTCTGTCTGGGCCATCAAGCCTTGGGGGAGGCCTTTGGGGCCAACATCATCCGCGCCCCCAAACCCATGCACGGCAAACAATCCCAAATATCCCATGGGGATTGCCCCTTGTTTTCCCACATCCCGTCGCCGTATACGGTGGCCCGTTATCATTCTTTGGTGGTGGATCGTGCCCCGCCAGACTTGCTGGTGACGGCCCGCAGCTTGGATGATGATCTGATTATGGCCATGCGTCATGAATCCCTGCCTCTGTATGGCGTTCAGTTTCATCCTGAAAGCATCGCCAGCGATTATGGGTATCAACTGCTGTCGAATTTTCTGGCCTTGGCACGGGGGCAGGTGCCCTCTGTATTTCCAGACCCCTATCCCCGTCCATCTCTTGGCAAAACGGTGGTAACGCTGTAAAAAAAAGAATAAGAATTCCATCCATGGGCTGTTTTATGAAACGCTTTGTGTTTTTTGTGGGGCTTATGCACATCGTCATTGCGAGCGCAGCGAAGCAATCCAGAGATGCCGCCATGGGCATGACTGGATTGCCACGCCTCCTCCGGAGGCTCGCAATGACGAAGGTTTTGCGTCAGTCCTGTTTTGTTCTGTTGCTAGGGATTTTTGGTTTTTCTACTCTTCCCGCCAAAGCCGAGGCTTTGCGGATCACGCCCCGTGTTGTGCATGCCGAGCAAGTCGCACCAACCCTGATCGCCGCGCAGGCAGGATGGTCCGCTGGGGCCGTGCATCATTTTGCGTTGGAACTCACCCACACCCCAGGCTGGCACAGCTATTGGAAAAACCCAGGGGATTCGGGGTTGCCCACGCAGTTGCAGGTGGATATTCCGTCGTCCTTTACGTTATCGCGTTTGTCGTGGCCTGCGCCAGAGCGCTTGCCAGTGGCGCATTTGGTGAATTATGGGTATCAGGGCACCATTCGTTTGTATTTTTCCATCACGGCCCCGTCCCCCTTGCCTGATTTAACGCGGCCCATTCAGATCAAGGCCACATGGCTGGCCTGTCAGGACATTTGCATTCCTGAAGATGCCACCTTTGTGTTGCCCGCCCAAATTGTGACCCCCAACGCGGCCCCCGATGCGGATTTTATGGAGCGGCGCAAGGTGGATTTGACCTATCCCAGCCTGAGCGGACATTTTTTTGTGCAGGATCAAACGCTTGGTGTTCTGATCGCCGATGCCCCCCGCCGTGTCCAAGAGGGTTATATCTTTATCGAGTCCGTGGGTGTTGTCCCCCCCAGCGCGGCCCAAACTTTGGATCAGCGGAGCAAAACCTTGCTCATGCAGATCCCGCTGGAGGAGGGGGTTAATTTGCCCCTGAAAGAACCCCTTTCGGGCTTTGTGATGCTGGACGGCACGCCCTATACGGTATCTTTGCCGCAGGGATCGCCAGAGGTTGGGTTTTACCGCGAACGCTTTGCCATGCTGGGCTGGCCGCAGGCGTGGCTGTATGCTTTTTTGGGGGGCCTGATTTTAAACATCATGCCCTGCGTGTTTCCCATTTTGTCCCTAAAGGCCCTGTCCATCGCCCATCTGCGCGGCAAAGAAGAACGGGAGGCCCGTTTGGACGGTCTGGTGTACGCAGGGGGCATTGTGCTGGGCTTTGTCATCATGGCGGGGATCATGGCGGGCCTGCGGCAGACGGGCATGGCCGTGGGGTGGGGCTTTCAGTTGCAAGAGCCTTGGTTTCTGGTCACCCTGATTCTGGTTTTGTTTGCGGTGATTCAGGGCTTGCGGGGTAAGGTGCCCGTGCATTTGTCCATTGCCGTGGCCCACCATCAGGGGTATCGGGGGGCGTTTTTAACGGGCCTGTTGGCCACCGTTCTGGCATCCCCGTGCAGCGTTCCCTTTATGGCGCCAGCCATTGGCTTTGCCCTGACGTTGCCTGTGCCCAATCTGATGATGGTTTTTGTGATGCTGGGTCTGGGGATGGCCTTTCCGTATTTGATGATCAGTATGGTGCCCGCCATTCATCGCCTGTTGCCTGCTCCTGGGCCGTGGATGCAGCATGTGAAAACCCTGATGGTGTACCCGTTGTTGGTGACGATTCTGTGGTTGTTGTGGGTGTTGGGACAACAGGCGGGGATTTTGGTGGTGGTGATGGTGGGCTTTGGATTGCTGGGGGTTGCGGTGGTCCTGAGTTTGATTCAGCTGTCCAAAAAACAAACCATGAAACGGGGATTGTGGGGGATGATGGCGGGATTGCTGCTGTTGATTCCTGTTCTGGCCCATACTATGGATGCAAACAGCAGGGATCAGCACGCCCAGAGTCAGGGCTTTGCGCTGGAGACCTTAAATGCCCTGCGCGCCAAAGATCAACCCGTGTTTGTCTATGCCACCGCCGATTGGTGCATCACGTGCAAAGTCAACGAAAACACAACCCTGCACCGGCAAGAGGTCCAGACCTTTTTTTCGGACAATGGCATTGCGGTGCTGCGGGCAGACTGGACCCGCCGCGATGATACCCTGACCCGTTATCTGGAAACCTTTAACCGCACAGGGGTTCCCGTGTATATTTTTTATCCAACGGGGGATCGTCCGCCTGTGTTGCTGCCCCAAATCCTGACCCCATCCCGCGTCATGGACACCATAACCCCCCTGCTGAAGGATCCCGCCTGCGCCGCGACGTCTTGTTAGGGGGATGGCTCACCGCATTGGGCGCATTCATGCGGGTATGCTTTTTGGGGTTTATCAGTTTCGGATTTTTTTTAAAACGACCCTGTGGTAGGGTACGTTTCCTGTTCACATACCTTGTTGCCAACGCACGATACCCCGCTTATGTTTTTTGTTATCTCGTCTGTTTTTAACCTGTTGATTTTGTTTTATGTCATGGGCTTTTTTGTGTTTCTGCACACCTTGCCCACGGATCAGACGTTGCCAGACAAACCTGCTGATGCCATTGTTGTGCTAACGGGTCGCCAAGGCCGCATTGACGAGGGTCTGCGCTTGTTCCAAGAAGGCCACGGCCGCTTTTTCTATGTATCTGGTGTTCATCCCGATGTAAAAAAAACAGAGTTGATTCAACGGGGAAAAATCCCCGCATCCCAAATGACCTGCTGTGTTGTGTTTGACAGCATCGCCCGCAACACGGTGGAAAATGCCCAGCAAACGGCGGCATGGGTGTATGCCCATGATATTCATCATCTGATTTTAGTCACCGATGATTTGCATCTGCCCCGTGCCCTGCTGTTGTTTCAAAAGGCTTTGCCAGATCGTATTGTCACCCCTCATCCCTTGCGGATCGAGCCCCTTTTGAAGGATGATCGGTGGAAAAATCCTGACGCATGGTGGGGCCCCTTAAAAGAATACACAAAATTTTTGTTTGTGCGCCTTAGCCCATAACCCCTTTGGATCCTGATTGTGCGTACCATTCACCCCTTTCATCCCCGTTTTTTGTGTTTTTTGGCCGCCCAGTTTTTTGGGGCCTTTAACGACAATGCCTTTAAGTTGGTGTTATCGCTAGCTTCAGTGGCCATCTTTACGGATCCCAACGACCAAAAAGCCTATTTATCCATCATCAGTGCGCTGGCCATTTTGCCGTTTGTTTTGTTTTCGGGCTATGCGGGTTATGTGACAGACCGATACCCCAAAAGCCGTATTTTAAAAATCAGCAAATCCGTTGAAATCGTGGCCATGGGGGCAGCGCTGGCAATTTTTGTTTGGGCCCCGCATCGCATGGATTTGCTGATGATGACGTTGTTTTTTATGGCGGTTCAGTCCACCTTTTTCAGTCCGTCAAAATACGGGATTTTGCCAGAATGGATGAAGCCCGAAGACTGGCCCAAGGCCAACGGATACCTGAACATGCTCACCTATGTGGCCATCATCACGGGATCCTTGGCAGGGGGAGTGATGTGGCAGGTATTTCAGAACAACCCCGTGATGATCGGGCTGATTTTAACCGCTCTGGCGGTGATTGGAACGCTGTTATGTCTGCTGTCGCCTGCCACAACCCTCCATAATCCCAGCAAGCCCTTTGACCTCAACCCCTTCGGGGAAATCGTCCGCACATGGCCCATCGTGAAGGCCCGCCGCACCCTGATGGGGGCCTTAACGGGCAGCATTGTGTATTGGATGATGGGGGGGTTGATTTACCTATCCCTGATTTTGTTGGGCACGAAGGAACTTGGCCTCAGCGAGGCCAAAGCGGGGTCCCTGTTTTCCTTTCTGGCTGTGGGTATCGGCATAGGCAGCGTGGTCGCTGGATCCATTTTGGGCAAAAGCATCCGTAAAACCCTGATCGTCTGGGGTGCTGTTGTGATGGGGATATCCTGTAGTATCTGCGGTGTCTTTGCGTCGGGGTATTGGGATACAGCCCTGTGGATCGGGCTGGCGGGTGTGGGGGCGGGATTGTTCATTGTGCCCGTGGTGACGTTGATGCAACAACAATCGCCAGACGATCAACGGGGCCAAGTCATGGCCCTGAACAATGTTCTAGACATGATGGGGGTCTTGTTGGCCTCTGGCCTGTTCTGGCTTCTGGGCACCCACTTTAATTTATCGGCCTCTGAGATCATCTCCGCCAGTGGTGGCATTGTGATTGTGGCGTTGGTGTTGGGGGTCATGGCGTATCCTGTTTTGCTGCATGATGCGCTGGAATCCTTTCTGTATTGGATCATGCGACGGATTTATCGCATCAAACTCACGGGTGATGGTCTGCATCAGGGACACTTCCCCCCCCTGAAACGCCCCACTGTGATTGTGGCGAATCATGTGACGTTTATTGATGGTTTGCTCATTAGTATGTTGGCCCCCAAGCGGGTGCATTTTTTGGTTTTGGCCAAATTTTGGAAAAAGCCCCTGACCCGTTTTTGTTTAACGGTTGCGGGGGCGATTCCCTTTGGCAGTGGGGCCGTCGGGGAAACACGACAGGGCTTAGAGGCTGCGCGGCAACACCTGCGCGAAGGGGGCGTTGTGTGCCTGTTTCCTGAAGGGATCCTGAGCCGCACAGGGCATCTGTATCCCTTTAAACGGGGGATAGAGGCTCTGGTTGAGGGTCTGGATGTTGACATTGTGCCCATTCATCTGGAACGGTTGTGGGGCAGCATTTTCAGTTTTTCTGGCCGTCGTTTTTTCAAAAAATGGCCAAAACAGCTTCCCTATCCCCTCACCGTGTCCGTGGGCAAGGTCCTGCCACCCGAAACGCGGGCTTGGCAGCTGGAACAAATCATTTCCGAAATGGGCACCGAGGCCATTCCCCTGCGCTATCCCCACCATGATACATTGGGGGCACGCTTTGTTGTGCAAATGCGGCACCATCTGCGGGATTGTATTTTTTCCGACACAACGGGCAAACGCTGCACAGGATTCCAAGCCTTGGCGGGCACCCGCATGATCGGGCTGTGGTTATCGGAACAAAGATGGGGGGATAACATCCCCCTGCTTCTGCCTGCCAGTGTGGGAGGGGCCTTGGTGAACATTGCCGCTGTGATGCAGGGCAAGGTGGCAGTGAATCTGAATTTTTCTCTAGGGGAAGAGGCGTTAAACACCGCGCTGGCCACACTTGCTGCGGATCGGTTTATCACATCCCGCGCCTTTGTGGAAAAAGCAGGTATAGCCCCTGATGATCGCATGATTTTTTTGGAGGATATGCAGGCCACGCTACCCCAAACACGAAAAATCATAACCGTGTTACAGGCGGCACTGTGCCCGTCCTTTGTGTTGAAACGATTGTGGGTGCGGGGGCGCAAGGATGATACCGCCGTTTTGTTGTTTTCCAGTGGCAGCACGGGTGTGCCCAAAGTCATCGCCCTCTCCCACCAGAACATCATAGCCAATATCGAAAGTGTTGGGGGTTTGCTGGAGCAGGCCGAGGATAAAGCAGAACTCTCCCTGATGGCCATTTTGCCGTTTTTTCATTCCTTTGGTCTGACGGCCTGTTTGTGGTTGCCGGCCATAACGGGGCGGCCCGTGGTGTATCATCCCAACCCGCTGGATGCAAAAACGGTGGTCAGGACCATTGCCAAAGAACGCAGCGGCCTGATTGTGGCCACACCGACTTTTATGCGCACCTACATCAACGTGGCCAAGGCTCATGATCTGGACACTTTACGGTTGGTGATTGTGGGGGGGGAAAAATTAACGACGGAAACGGGGAAAAAACTTTCTGCCGCCCTGCCCCATGCCCATATCTTAGAGGGGTATGGCACCACCGAGCTGGGACCCGTGGTGTCCGTCAATGTGCCCGATATTGATCATGGGGGCCGGCGGCACAAAGGCACCCGTGTGGGCAGTGTGGGCAAGCCCATCCCCGGAGTCAGTGTGCGCATTGTGGGGCTTGAAGACGATACACCCCTCCCTCCAGGGCAGGAAGGGCGGATTATGATCAAAAGTCCCGCGCAAATGCAGGGGTACTATAACGCTCCCGAACGAACGGCGGCGGTGATGAAAGGGGGCTGGTACGATACGGGCGATATCGGAACAATAGACCCAGAGGGGTTTTTGATGATCACAGATCGCCTGAGCCGTTTCAGCAAACTGGGCGGGGAAATGGTCCCCCACGGCAAAATTGAAGAGGAAATCCACACCCTTTTGGGCCATCATCAGGCCGTGGTGGTCAGCTTGCCCGATACCAACAAAGGCGAGCGTTTGGGGGTTCTGTTTGTCAGCGACACCCAAACGCCAGACATGCTGTATCAGGCTCTGAAGGACCGTAGCCGTCTGCCCAACCTTTGGTTGCCCAAACCCGATGCCATGGTGCGGGGGGATGAGATTCCCCTTCTGCCCACAGGCAAAATCGATTTGAAGAAAGTGCGGGCCTTGGTGATGTCAGTTCTCCATCCTGAAAAGGAAAACGTGGATTCCTTATGAGTGCCAAAGCCCTTTTTTATCAGTCCCTTTCCCCCCTGCACACCCTGCCGCGTCTTTTGGAAACCCTTTACCGTGAAGGCATTAAATGTCTGGTGTACACCCCCCCGATCCATCAGCGGGATGAAATCAACGGACTGTTATGGACCTATCGGGCGGACTCTTTTTTGCCCCATGGGCGATGCTCTGATCCCTATGCCGAAGCCCAGCCCATCTTGGTTTCCCATCAGTGCGTGCCGCGCAATGGGGCCACTGCATGCTTAATGTTGAACGGGAACGCTCCTGAAAATCTCAGCGTTTTTCATGCGTATTATTACCTGTTTCAGGCTGGCCATGAGGCCAGCACCCAAGAATCCCGCACCCACTGGCGCCGCCACCAAGAGGCTGGACACACCCTATCCCTGCACCGGCAGGATGAAAAAGGGTGGACACAGGTGGCCTAGGGGGAGATGTCCACCCCAAGATCACATGGGCCACGAGTATGGCCAGTCTGTTGGTCTCTTATGGGTTCGACCTTGTCATACCGCCAGTGCGAGCAGCAATCGCTCCGTGGACGGCCGCCTGTGGGTACTCTACCCTGCCAATAACACAGTACTGCGGATCACGCCACACAAAAGCAGGATAGCATGGGCGCGTGGCTTATAATGAATGTGCCTAGGACGTCCCCCGAAGGCGTTTCAGGGCATCCCGAGGATCGTCACTTTTCATCAGGGCGGTGCCGATTAAAAAGGCATAACAGCCCGCCTGTTCATACTGAACAATATCGCGGCGTTCATAAAATCCGCTTTCGGCCACCATCAGGCGACCTTTCGGCCATGGCCGCAGCGCTAGGCCCGTGTTCACATCAATATCCAGCGTTGTCAGATTGCGATTGTTAATCCCGATTAGGGGGGAAGACAGGGCAAGGGCCCTTTGAAGCTCTGGCGCATCATGAACCTCCAGCAACACATCCATGCCCAGCGACAGGGCCAGATCATGCAGGGATAAAACCTCAGCATCTGAGAGGGCGGCCAGAATCAAGAGCACGCAATCCGCCCCATAAACACGGGATTCATAGATTTGATAGGGGGTCAGCATAAAATCCTTGCGCAGCACTGGCAACGTGGTAAGGGCGCGAATATCCACCAGATCTTGCAAACTGCCCCCAAAAAAGGCGCTGTCGGTCAAAACAGACAGGCACGTTGCCCCCCCTTGTGCATACAGAGCCGCCTGCGTCACAGCATCCGCCCCCGTGTGCAAGGCCCCCAAAGACGGCGAAATGCGCTTGATTTCCGCAATGACGGCGGTTTGCTTGGCCAAAACCTTTTGTTGCAACGCATGGGCAAAGCCCCGCACTGGCGGGGCCGAAGTGAGATTGTCTTTTAACGCAGCCAGCGGCGTTTGTTTTTCACGGGCCAAAACCTCGCGGCGGGTGTTGTCACAGATACGCTGTAAATGATTCATGATGCCGCCAGCCGTTTTCTTTCTTTGCGCTCTTGCAGGCGTTTTTTTAAGGAACGCACCACATCGGGACACAAAACGCTGTAGGTAACAGCATACACCCCACCCCCCACGGCGGTGCATACCAACAGCATGGTGACGGGATGGGCAAGCGCCAACGCTGGCAATCCCAAACGCACCCCATAAAGAACCCCCAGCATCAGGGCTGATGCCGCCAACGGGGCCATCAAATACCGCAACCCAAAGCCCCACACGGGCAGGTTATACTGCCGCTTGCCCACCTGCATAAATGCAAAGGCCTGAACCCACGTAGACAGGGCCGTGGCCAGAGCAATACCCGCATGATGCAGGGTATCAATCAAAGCAAAACACAGGATCACATTCAGAACAATCCCCATCAGGGCCACATAAACGGGTGTTTTCGTGTTTTCACGGGCAAAGCAGGCCGCACTCATGATTTTGATCACGGCGTAGGCGGGCAGGGCAAGGGCGTACATTTGCAGCGCCCGCGCTGAGGCCAAGGCGGCCTCGTTGGTAAACTCCCCATGTTTCAGGGTGCCGCGCATGATCAAATCCGCCAGCCCCACCAAGGCCGCCGCCGCAGGAATCATCAGGGCAAAGCCGAGGCGAAAGCCCTCGTGTTGTAGGGTGATGGCCTCATCATAGCGATCCGCCTTTAACAAAGACGAAAACATGGGCAGCAAGGCCGTGCTGAGCGCGACCGCCACAATCCCCAGCGGCAGTTGATGAAATCGGTCCGCATAATACAAATAGGAAATGGCCCCATCTGGCAACGTGGAGGCAAACATCATATCCACCAGAATGTTAATCTGATACACGCCCGCCCCCAAAGCCGCAGGCCAGAACAGACGCAAAAACCGCCGCAGGGAATCCCCGCAGGGCCGTCCTGCCCCTCGCCCCCACAGGCCGTGCCCGTGCCGCTGCATTCCCCACAGGGCATACACCAGCTGCACCACCCCCGACAGCGTCACCGCCCATGCCATCATCATGGCATCGGGATGTTGGGGAAACAAAAGCAAGGCCAGAACAAAGGCCAAATTCAAAAAAATCGGCGCAATGGCCCCATAACGAAAATACCCATGGGTGTTCAAAACGCCCGTAAAAATCGACAACCATGCCATGAAAATCAAATAGGGCATCATGATTTGGGTATAGGTTGTGGCCATGGACCAAACCTCGGGCTTTTGGTCAAATCCGGGGGCGAGGATCAAGGTCACCTCCCGCGCAAACCCCGTCACCAAAACCGTCACCACCAGCAACGTCAAGGACAGATAAAACAACACCCGTCTGGAAAACGCCGCGGCGTTGTCTTCCCCCTCCTTGGTCAGTAGGCCCGCATACAGGGGGATAAAGGCGGATTGCATGGCACCCTCGGCAAACATGCGGCGAAACACGTTGGGTAATTTAAACGCCGCAAAAAACGCATCCGCAACTGGCCCCGTTCCAAAGTGATGGGCAATCATGATATCCCGTACAAACCCCAAAATCCGGCTAATCAGGGTAAAAAACGACACCGTAAAGACGCGTTTGAACAAAAGCATGGTGTGTTTTTCACCTTGATTGGGGGGAGAAAACTATCGTATAGAGAGGCTTTGTTCTCTCATCAGTTTACCATCCATACCATGACCCAGCCTGCTGTCAATCGTCGTGATTTCCTCTCCCTTGCCACGGGGGCCGCTTTGGCCGTGGGCGTTGTGGGGGCGGCCAAGCCCTTTGCCCAAAGTTTGTTTCCCGCAAAGGACGTTTTGGCCCTGTCCACCACCGAGGTGGACCTGTCCACCATTGCCCTAGGCACCACGCGCACCGTGATCTACCGCGGAAAAGTTGTTTTTGTGCGTCACCGCACCCCTGAAGACATCGCCGCCGCCGCCGCTGGTGATGCCACCGCCATCATCGAGCCGCAAACGGATAAAGCCCGCGTTCAAAAGCCAGAATGGCTGGTGGTTATGGGTAACTGCACCCATTTGGGCTGTGTCCCCAAGGCCGCGGAAGGATCCGATCATGGCTGGGCCTGTCCTTGCCATGGGTCTCACTTTGATGCCTCAGGGCGCGTTGTTAAGGGACCTGCGGCCACAAACCTACCCGTTCCAGATTATCGTTTTGTTTCGGATACAAAAATTGTGATTGGTTTAAAACCTGAAGACAAAAAGGCCTCGTAACGCATATGGAATCTGAATCCAAAATCCCCCCTGCCAAAAAAGGTATCATCGGCTGGATCGACCACCGTTTACCCATTTTTTCGTTCATGGATCATGAACTGAACCGTTACCCCACCCCCAAAAATTTGAACATCTGGTGGAATTTTGGCTCCTTGGCCGGTATTATGCTGATGATCATGATCATTTCGGGCATTTTTCTGGCCATGAATTATACGGCCAACACCCAAATGGCCTTTAACAGTGTGGAGCGCATCATGCGCGATGTGAACGGCGGATGGTTGATCCGCTATTTGCACATGAACGGCGCATCCATGTTTTTTATTGTGGTGTATATCCACATTTTCCGCGGTCTTTATTATGGATCGTACAAGCCCCCGCGGGAATTGCTGTGGGCGCTGGGTGTGGCGATTTTTCTGATTATGATGGCCACGGCCTTTATGGGTTATGTTTTGCCTTGGGGCCAAATGAGCTTATGGGGCGCTGAGGTGATCACCAATTTCTTTTCCGCCATTCCCGTGGTGGGCGAGGATCTGGTGCAACTGACCCGCGGCAGCTTTGCCGTGGATAACCCCACCCTGACACGGTTTTTTGCCCTGCATTACCTGATGCCATTTTTGATTGTGGGCTTGGTGGTGCTGCATCTGGTGGCGTTGCACCGCTTTGGGTCCAACAACCCCAAGGGGATTGATATCACATCGCCCAAGGACAAAATCCCGTTTCACCCCTACTACACCCTGAAGGACTTGGTGGGTTTGGGCGTGTTTTTGATGTTCTATTCCGCCTTTGTGTTCTTCGCCCCCGATTATTTGGGCCACCCCGATAATTACATTCCGGCCAACCCCCTGCAAACACCGGCGCACATTGTGCCGGAGTGGTATTTCCTGCCCTTTTATGCCATTTTGCGGGCCATTGATTTTGACATTCCCCTGTTGCTTTTTACCATTGACTCAAAACTGGCGGGGGTTTTGGCCATGTTTGCCTCGGTTTTGGTGTTGTTTTTCCTGCCGTGGTTAGATCGTCATCCCGTGCGTTCCGCGCGGTTTCGTCCATGGTACAAAATTGTGTTCTGGCTGTTTTTGTTCAATGCCTTAGTGCTTGGCTATGTGGGCTCTCAGCCGCCTGAGGGCACTATGATTATGATCGGCCAAGCCGCCACGGCGTGGTATTTCATTCACTTTTTCGTGCTGCTTCCCCTGTTGTCAAAGTATGAACCTGTGGCCACGCTGCCAAAAACCTTGGATGAACCCACAATTTAGAACGGATGCCCTGAATCTTTCCTGCACAACACCCCTCCCTCCCTATGGGGGAGGGTTTCTTCCCCACCTAAGGACCCTCGCTATGCGTCTTTTATTTTTGTCGCTGTTTCTTTTCACCCTGATGCTGCCCGCCCACGCTGCGGAGCGCATCGAACTGCCCGAGCATACATGGACCTTCTCTGGACCGCTGGGGAAATTTGATCAAAACCAGTTGCAGAGAGGCTTTCAGGTGTACCGCGAGGTTTGCGCCACCTGTCATAGTCTGTCCCTGATTGCCTTTCGGAATTTGGGCGATTTGGGATATAACGAGGACGAAATCAAGGCCATTGCCGCCAGCTATGAAATCAAAGACGGCCCCAACGACATGGGGGAAATGTTCACCCGCCCGGGCCGCCCGTCCGATCATTTTCCTGACCCCTTTCCCAACCGTAAAGCGGCGGAAGCGGCCAACAATGGGGCCTATCCCCCCGATCTTTCCTTAATGACCAAGGCCCGCCACGGCGGCGCAGACTATGTCAAGGCCCTGCTGATGGGCTACACCGAAGCCCCTGCGGGTTTTGATCTGGCCGATGGGCAATACTACAACCGCTTTATGCCCGGCCACCGCATCGCCATGGCCGCCCCCTTGCTGGATGGGGCCGTGGACTACAAAGATGGCAGCCCCAAAACTTTGGATCAATACACCTCAGACGTTTCTGCTTTCCTGACATGGGCCGCCGAGCCCTATATGATCCAGCGCAAAGAAACTGGCCTGCGCGTGATGCTGTACATCGGTCTGATGACGCTGATCTTTTACCTGAACTATCGCTTGGTCAAACGGCGGGTGAAGGGGGCGTGAAATGCATCAAGGCCAACCTGCACACCCTGAACCTTCGCGGTCTTCCCTTGGTGTTCGCCGCGTTATGGATTGCTTCCCCGTTGTCTTGTTTTCCTTTTTGGCACGCGCGATCATAGGGGAAGACTTGATTGTCTCTGAAGGTGCCGTGATTCCCAAAAATTTTTTGACTTTGCATACACCCCTCCCAATTGCAGAGTGCCACTTCATGTTGCGTTCAGGGTGAAGGGGGTGGCGTTAAGGATGCGGACGTTACCCATGCGTTCGTCAATCCCTTGTGGAGCGTTTTGGAGGAAAGTGGTGTGGAAGAATTCGTTGATTTTTCCAGTAAAGTCTTTTTAGGGTCGTGTACCGTATTGAGTTTATGAATGGTTTTGAGATTATGATGATTTCCCGCTATAGCCGCCCCGAAGCGACGGCCATTTTTACTGATGAAACCCGCTTTCGCATCTGGTTTGATATTGAATACTACGCCGCGCAAAAGTTGGAGGCCCTAGGCATGATCCCAGAGGGTGTGGCTGAGGCCATGAAACCCGCCCGTGATCGGATCAATCCTGCCCGCATTTTGGACATCGAGGCCACCACCAAGCATGATGTCATCGCCTTTCTAACCCATATTTCTGAATTGTCGGGGGAAAAGGCGCGGTATGTGCATCAGGGCATGACATCGTCGGATGTGTTGGATACCTGCCTGTCTGTGCAGTTGACCCAGATGGTGGATTTGTGGGTTCAGGGGTTGGACCGCCTGCTGGCCGCGCTGAAGGTACAGGCCCTAGCCCACAAAACCACGCTATGCATTGGACGTAGCCACGGGATCCATGCGGAGCCCACCACCTTTGGGGTGAAGCTGCTGACGTTTTATGCCCAAATGGAGCGGCAAAAAGCCCGCCTACTCTATGCACGGTCCCATGTCGCCACCTGCGCCATTTCGGGGGCGGTGGGGACTTTTGCCAACATTCCACCGTCGGTGGAACGCTATGTGGCCGAGAAATTGGGCCTGACCCCAGAACCCATCTCAACGCAAGTGATTCCGCGGGATCGTCATGCGTTTTTGGTGGGTGTTATGGGGGGCATCGCCAGCAGTATCGAACATCTGGCCACAGAGATCCGCCACTTGCAACGCAGTGAAGTGCGGGAAGTTGAAGAGTATTTTGCCAAGGGGCAAAAAGGATCCTCGGCCATGCCGCACAAGCGCAATCCTGTTTTAACGGAAAACCTGACGGGTCTCGCTCGCGTGATTCGCGCGGCGGTGATTCCCGCCATGGAAAACGTGGCGTTGTGGCACGAGCGAGACATTTCCCATTCCTCGGTCGAGCGCACCCTGCTGCCCGCCGCCTGCATTGCTCTGGATTTTGCCCTGCATCGTGCGGCAGGGGTGGTGGAAATGTTGCAAGTCTATCCAGAGCAGATGAAAAAAAATCTGAATGCTTTGGGGGGGCTGCATGCCTCTCAACGGATTTTGCTGGCCCTGACCCAGCGGGGATGCAGCCGCGAAGAGGCCTACGCTCTGGTGCAAAAAAACGCCATGGAAACATGGCATCAGGGCGGCCTGTTCTGCGAACGTTTACAGGCTGATCCCGCCATCACGGCCTATATCCCGCCCGAAGAACTCCTCGCACTGTGCGACGACGGCCATCACATGCAGTATGTGGATGAGATTTTCGCGCGGGTTTTGGGCAAGGGTTGACGGCATATCACCTCTCGCAACATCATAGGATGGGCCTAAATCAGGATATGACAAAACGATGGTTTGTGTCTTTGGGATTGATGAGTGGCACATCTGCCGATGGGATGGATGCCGCCCTGATCCGCAGTGATGGAGAGGATGCTGTGGAAACTCTCTCCACGGCCTTTGTGCCTTATCCCGATGATTTCCGCAAACGCTTGTTGTTTTGTGCCCATCACCATACATCCAATGATGCGGTGCGAGAGGACTTCTCTCACTGGTCCCAGATGGCCTGTGAATCTATCCTGAGACAATCCCACATCCGCCCCGATTTGATCGCCAGTCATGGCCATACCTTGGATCATCGCCCTGATTTGGGGTGGACCTTGCAAATGGATGATCCTGTGGCCTTGGCTCGTCATTTTGGCGTCCCTGTGGTGTCGGATTTTCGCCAAAAAGATATGCAAAACGGCGGCCAAGGGGCACCCCTTGTGCCCATTTATCACCGTGTGCGGGGACGGGGGCACCCCAAGCCGCTGGCCATTGTCAACATCGGCGGCGTCAGTAACATCACCCTGCTGGATGATCAGGACGGTATGGTGGCCTTTGATGCAGGCCCAGGGAATGCGTTGATGGATGATGTTTTGCAAAACACAGTGGGCGCACGGTATGATCACGGGGGGGCCTTGGCGTTATCTGGCACCCTGCATCGAGATTTGGCCGAAACGTTGCTGGCGGATCCCTTTTTTTTAAAACGGGGGCCAAAATCTCTGGATCGTAATCATTTTGCCCAACGTGCGGGGATTTTACAGGGGTTGTCCCTGAATGATCGCTTGGCTACCTTAGCTTATGTGACGGCTGTGGCCATTGCGCGGGGGATTCAGCAGCACCAGCCCCACTGCCAAGAATGCCTGTTGGTAGGGGGGGGGCGAAAAAACAAAGCCATTGTGGAGGCTCTATCCCAAGCCCTGTCCTGCCCCGTACGGGACGGCGACACCGCTGGTTTTGACAGTGATTTTATGGAAGCCGAAGCCTTTGCCTATCTGGGTATCCGAAGCTTTTTGGGGCTGCCCTATTCCTTCCCCGAAACCACAGGGGTCAGCGTCCCAACCTGTGGTGGGGTTTTGTATTTACCCCCTTGCTTTTTCCATTCGATTCCGCGATAAGCAAGGTGTGTGATCTTCACCTGCAACGAAAGGCCCTCGTTATGATGCACCGCCTTGGTTTTTATGTGCTGGTTGTGATGGCTCTTCTTCAGACATCGTCCTTGGCAGCACCTGCCAAGCCCCAGCCTATCTCTGAAAAACCCCAAGCTGACGCCATTCATGCTGTGGGATCATCCACCCTCTATCCCTTTATCACGGCAGCGGCTGAGCAGTTTGGGCGGGATAAGGTCTTCAAAACCCCCATCGTGGAATCCACAGGGACGGGATCGGGCTTTAAATTGTTTTGCGCGGGCGTGGATAAGAATTCCCCAGATATCATCAATGCATCGCGCCCCGTCAAAGACAGCGAGAAAGCCTTGTGTGCCAGCAACGGCGTCACCGAAGTCATGGAATTAAAAATCGGATTTGACGGCATCGTGTTGGGTCAATCCAAAACAGCGCAGGATTTTATCCTTTCCAAGCAGGATCTTCAGCGGGCTTTGGCCGCCAAGGTGGTTTTGAATGGCAAGTTGGTGGATAACCCCTATCAAACGTGGTCCGATGTACGCCCCGATTTGCCCGTGCGGCCTATTACGGTTTATGGCCCCCCCACAACATCTGGCACACGGGATGCCTTTGTGGAAATGGTGATGGAGGGGGGCTGCGAAAAAACTGCTTTGCCCAAAATCCTGACTCCAGAGGCCATCAAAGCTGCCTGTGAAACCATGCGCGAAGACGGACGCTATGTTGAAGCTGGCGAAAACGACAACCTCATCATCCAGCGGCTGGAGGTCAACCCAGAGGCACTGGGCCTGTTTGGCTTTAGTTTCTTAGAGCAAAACGCCGATCGTATAAAGCCCATATCCATCGACGGTCAGCAGCCTACCTTGGACACCATTTCCAGCGGGAAGTACTCTGTGTCACGGTCGTTGTTCGTGTATGTAAAAAAATCCCATTTTCCCTTGGTGGCGGGATTAAAAGATTTTTCTGCGTTTCTGGTGTCCGATGATGCCGTGGGTGAGTTGGGTGTGATGGTGGAGAAGGGCCTGATCCCCCTGCCGCCCGTGCAGCAAAATCTGGAGCGCCAAAAGGTTGAAATGCTGCAGGCCCTGACGTTTACGGCTCCTGCCCCTGCCTCGACCCCTGCGGGAAGCGCGGTGCCGACCAAGCCTTAGCCATAGGAGTCCCGTTGTGGGAGGTGCGTTTTGCTAATGATCACACCCTCTCTGATTCTGGGCATGTCTGTTTTGTGTTTGGTGCAGCGGTTTTGGGCCCTGCGCGGCATGATGAAGCCTGCGGATGTACAGGCAATGCAGGGCCGGTCTTTTTCCCTGAACCCTTCCGCCCGATGGGGGCAAGTGGTGTGGCTGAATGGCATTGTGCTGGGGGCCTTTGGGGCTATGGCGTGTTTTTCGCTGTCATGGGAAACCCTGCTGGGGCCGTGGCTGTCGGTGGCCATTTTGGGGGTAGGCTGGTGGCTGTGCTGGCGTTATCTAACCCCCCGTTGTCACGCCCGCGCCATTGCGGAGGGGATGGTGATAACCCTTTTGCGCCTGTCATCGCTGGTGGCCATTTTCACCACGGCTGCCATTGTTTTATCTTTGACATTCGAGGCCATGGCGTTTTTCCGTCTGGTGTCCCCATGGGATTTTCTGTTTGGCACGCATTGGAGCCCGCAAATGGCCCTGCGGTCCGATCAAACGGGAAGCTCGGGCAGTTTTGGGGCCATTCCGTTGTTTGCGGGCACGTTGATGATGACGGTGATTGCCCTGAGCTTGGCCCTGCCGCTAGGTTTGTTTTCCGCCATTTTCCTGAGTCAATACGCCACCCATCGCCAGCGGTTCTGGCTAAAGCCTATGTTGGAGATTCTCTCTGGCATTCCCACCGTGGTGTATGGGTTTTTTGCCGTGGCGGTCATTGCCCCCACGCTGCGGGATTTTGGGGCCTCTTTCGGCCTGACGGTGATGACAGAAAGTGCCTTGGTGGCGGGGAGTGTCATGGGGGTGATGATCATTCCGCTGGTGTCGTCGTTGTGCGATGATGTGCTTTCTGCCGTGCCCAAACGCCTAAAAGAGGGAGCGTTGGGATTGGGGGCCACATCCCAAGAGGTTATCACTGGCGTGGTGGTGCCAGCGGCCTTGCCTGGGATCATCAGTGCGTTTATTCTAGCCTTTTCCCGCGCTGTGGGGGAAACCATGATTGTGGTGATGGCGGCGGGCATTGCGGCCAACTTAACGGCCAACCCATTAGAGCCCGTCACCACCGTAACGGTGCAGATTGTCAAGCTGTTAATCGGGGATCAGGAATTTGACAGCCCCAAAACCCTGTCCGCCTACGCCTTGGGCTTTGTGTTGTTTTTTATCACCCTGATGATGAACATCATTGCCATGAACCGCATCAAAGCGTATCGTTCCCGTTATGATTGATCACAAAAACAGGTCTTTTCGTCGTCGCCACTGGCGGGATCGGGTGTTTCGCCGTGTGGCCGTGGGCTGCGTTGGGTTTGCGTTGCTGGCGCTGTTGACGTTGCTGAGTTCCCTCATCGCCCAAGGCTGGGGGGCCTTTGTGTCCTATAGCGTGGAAATTCAGGCGCAGGATATTCCGCCCAACCTGCCCTCCAGCGATCGAGCCGCCGTGGTGGCCATCATCACATCCTTTTTGCAAACCCCCGTCACGTCCAAGCAGGATGTGATTCGCCTGTTCGGTGCTGATGCGGGCTCGCAGTTGGTGGCATGGCTAAAGCAACCTCAGGGCCCGCTGCGCCTGAGGTTGTCCGATGATGCTGATATGGTGTTAAAACATAGCTATCAAGATAGCCCCTTAAAGCCCGAACAGCGCAAAATCCTGAATGATCTTCGGGATTTGGGGGTGGTGCGCCAACATTTTAACATCACTTTTTTCACATCGGGGGATTCGCGCGAGCCTGAATTGGTGGGGATTTACAGTGCTTTGGTGGGGTCGTTGCTGACACTGGCCACGGCCTTTGTCATGGCCTTTCCCATTGGGGTGATGACGGCCATTTACTTAACCGAGTACGCCAAACCCAGCGCATGGCGCACATGGGTGGAAATTAACATCAACAATCTGGCGGCAGTGCCGTCCATTGTGTTTGGATTGTTGGGGCTGTCGTTGTTTATTCAGTTTTTGGGCTGGCCGCGTTCAACCCCTCTGGTCGGCGGAGCGGTGCTGGCGTTGATTATTTTGCCCACGTTGGTGATTGCCACCACAGCGGCCCTGAAGTCCGTACCCACCAGCATCCGTATGGCGGCGCTGGCCATGGGGGCGTCCAAAACGCAGATGGTGTTCCACCATGTTGTGCCGTATTCAATCCCTGGGATCATGACGGGATCCATTTTATCCATGGCGCACATTTTGGGGGAAACGGCCCCGCTATTGTTGATTGGTATGGTGGCTTTTATTGTGGATGTTCCAGGGGGGATTACTGAGGCCGCCACCACCCTGCCCGTGCAGATTTTTCTCTGGTCCGAAAGCCCCGAGCGGGCCTTTGCAGAAAAAACCGCTGGTGCCATTTTGGTTTTGTTGGTTTTTTTGTTGATCATGAACGCCGTGGCCATTGTTTTGCGGCATAGACATCAAAAAACGTGGTCCTAACAACATGCCTCAGGATGCCCAAATGGACAAAAAAATGGAAGCCCACGCCGTTTCGGTGTTTTACGGCCAAACGCAGGCCTTGTATGATATTTCCTTGACGATTCCCGCGCGGCACGTTACGGCTTTGATTGGCCCATCAGGCTGTGGCAAGTCCACCTTTTTACGGTGCTTGAATCGCATGAATGATGTGGTCGAGGATTGTGTGGTGCGCGGGTCCATCCTGTTGGATGGTCAGAACATCTATGCCCCCAGTGTGGACACCGTGATGCTGCGGGCCCGCGTGGGGATGGTTTTTCAAAAGCCCAATCCGTTTCCCAAGTCTATTTTTGACAATGTCGCCTATGGCCCCCGCATTCATGGCATGGCCAAAACCAAGGCCGATTTGGAGGAGATTGTGGTGGAAAGTCTAAAACGGGCTGGCTTATGGCAAGAGGTCAAAGACCGCCTGCATACCGAAGGCACCAGCCTGTCCGGCGGACAGCAACAACGGCTGTGCATCGCCCGCAGCATTGCCATCAGTCCAGAGGTGATTTTGATGGACGAGCCCTGCTCGGCTTTGGATCCCATCGCCACCGCCAAGATCGAAGAGCTGATCGATGATCTGAAAGCCAACTATACCATCATCATCGTCACCCATTCCATGCAACAGGCAGCCCGCGTGTCCCAAACAACGGCCTTTTTTCATATGGGCAAAATGATCGAGGTCGGCCCCACCGATGTCCTGTTCACCAACCCCAAAAACGAACGTACGCAAGGGTATATTACGGGGCGGTTTGGGTAGAGGGACAGCCCGCGTTGGCAAAACCACACAATCAATTTTTGGGGGCAGGGATAATAAAGTCTGCGGAGGTCAAGACGTTAAAATCCAGCCCAAAAGATTTTTGCTGTCGAAAAAAGCCCTCTGAGTTCATGCATGTATCCATGATATACATGCGTATGCGCATTTTCTCTAAAATCCCGCGATTCTGATCCCCTGGGGGCGCCGTTCGAAAGGATTCAAATTTACACCGATAAAAAGACTGCTCTAGGGTACGACCGTTATAGCCTCGGTATTCTTGCGCTGAAGCTAAAGGTTGATCCTGATAGGGCGCTGCGGTTGACTTCTGTTTATGGTACTCCCCCCCCAGTGTTGTTGTGGGTGTAGGCCTTTGGGGGGCTTTGCCATGACCATCAAACGATTGCACCGTTAATCCCTGCCCCCAAGCCACGGAAGAGAGCACGCACAACATGATAAAAAAATTCAGGATTTTCATAAAACAACCTGCGGTTTTTGATGCATAAAAAACAAATGGCTTTTGAAAGAGCTTTCCTTAAAGATCAGTATATCCCAAATCATACATAAAATAAAGCAGAAGCAGGCGACATGGGGGGACATTCAGGGTTAATAGAGGCGCCCCAAGGTGTACATGTTTCCTAGACTTCAGGCAAAACCATTCTAACCGTCCAGTTTTTTGAACGCCTGCCACAACCGCCAACCAATGGAATACTTTCTGTTGCCTGCCTCAAGAATCATGATACAAACAGGGATATGATTCGCCCTAAACAAGGACTATCCCCATGCTACCCGTTTCCTTTGCTTTGACGTCCCCTGATGCTGCCGCCGCTGTGGTGGTGTTTTATGATGAGGATAAAACTTTGATTGCCGATCCGTTGCTGGACGCCGCCGCGCAGGGCATTGTGGGGGATGTGTTGCGGCACGATGATTTTAAGGGCACTTTAGGAAAAACGGCCACCTACAAGGTCACCCTGAACACAAAGCCCATCACCGTTGTGGTGGCAGGTATTGGCAAGGCTGTGGACCTAACCCCGTTGTCCTTGCAAAAAATCGGGGCCAGCATCATTACAGCCCTGCAGAGTGGTCAAGATGCCGCCGCTGTTGTGGCGCCTTTGGATGTCGGGGGATCGGTGGAGCATGCGGCTAATGATCTGGCAGCGGGGGCGTTGCTGAAAGGCTACCGCTTTGACAAATATATCACCAAGGAGCGCCCTGACGTCAAAAAGCCCAAGCTATCCTCTTTGACGTTCCTTGTGAAAGATAAAAAGGCCGCTGATGTGTGCTTTGAAAAAACATCGGCCTTTGTCCGCGCGGTGTATTTGGCCCGGACCCTGCAAAATGAACCCTCGAACCTTTTAAACCCTGAAACCTACGCTGAAAAAATCAAAGAGGTTTTTGCAAAACTGCCCGTGTCCGTGAAGGTTTTGGGTGAAAAAGAGATGAAAAAACTGGGGATGGGGGCCTTGCTGGGTGTGGGACAGGGCAGCGCCGTGGAATCGCAGTTGGTGGTGATGGAATATCGGGGGGCCAAAACTCAGGACGCCCCCATTGCCTTGGTGGGTAAGGGCGTGACCTTTGACACGGGGGGGATTTCCATTAAGCCCGCCGCCAATATGGAGGACATGAAGTGGGACATGGGCGGATCCGCCGTTGTGGTGGCCACGTTGCAGATGTTGGCCGAGCAAAAATCCCCCGCGCACGTGGTGGGGGTTGTGGGGCTGGTTGAAAATATGCCCTCTGGCACCGCCCAGCGGCCTGGGGATATTGTTACCTCTATGTCTGGACAGACCATCGAGGTCTTAAATACCGATGCCGAGGGGCGTTTGGTTCTGAGTGATGCGCTGTGGTATGCCCAAGAAACATTCAGGCCTAAAACCGTCATTGATTTTGCTACCTTAACAGGGGCGATTGTGGTGGCGTTGGGGGATCTGACCGCGGGTTTGTTCAGCAACAATGATAAATTGGCCGAGGCTTTGTATGCAGCCTCCAAAGAGGCCAACGAGCCCATCTGGCGCTTTCCCATGAATGAAGAGTATGACAAAGACATGAACAGCCCCATTGCCGATATGCGTAACATCGGATCGGGTCGCGGCGCGGGCAGCATCACCGCAGCGCAGTTCTTGCAGCGCTTTATTCAAAAGGATGTGGCATGGGCCCATATTGACATTGCGGGTGTGACGGCCTCCAAAAATGGCAAAGAGCTCGCCCCTAAAGGTGCTACAGGTTTTGGTGTGCATTTGATGGAGCGGTTTTTTGCCACCTATCCCCTATCTTAAATCTTGTTCATCATGTTTGATCCCAGCATTTTTCGGGCCTATGACATTCGCGGCATTGTGGGGGATACGCTAACCCCCACCTTTGCCCGTCATTTTGGGTTGGCCTACGCCCAAACGCTCAAAAGTCAGGGGTTATCTTCTGTGGTGGTGGGGTATGATGGGCGGTTGCATTCCCCGATGTTGGCGGAGTCCCTGCGATTGGGGTTGGCGGCGGGGGGCTTGAGGGTTTTGGATATTGGGGTTGGGCCCACGCCCATGACGTATTTTGCTACGCAAGACACGGGGGCCTCTTCGGGGATTATGGTGACGGGATCCCATAATCCCCCTGAGTATAATGGGTTTAAGTGTGTTGTGGGAGGGGGGCCTTTTTATGGGGATGATCTCCGCGCTTTGCACCCCTTGATGCATACAGCCACGCCTGTGACCGAGGCGGGGGAGATAGCCTCCGTTACCTTGCGGGCTGGTTATGTTCAGGCTTTGCTTAGGGCCACGCATCTTGGCAGGATAGCCCCCACCCTGACCTGTGTTTGGGATCCCGGGAATGGTGCGGCGGGCGATGTGATTTTGGATTTGATCCCCCATTTGCCTGGGCACCACTTTGTGATCAATTCAGCGATTGATGGCACCTTTCCCGCCCATCACCCTGATCCCAGCGAGCCGAAGAATATGGCGCAGCTTCAACAGGCGGTGTTGGATCACCGTGCGGATATCGGGCTGGCCTTTGATGGGGATGCGGATCGTTTGGGGGTTGTGGACAATCAGGGGCAGATATTGGGCATGGATGCCCTTTTAACCCTTTTGGCGCGGGGGGTTTTGCAAGATCATTCAGGGGCCACCCTGCTGGGGGATGTGAAAACATCGCGTCTGTTTTTTGATGATATTCAAGCCCATGGTGGCCACCCTGTGATCTGGATGGTGGGCCATGCCCATATGAAGGCCAAAATGAAAACCTCTGGCGCCCTGTTCGCGGGGGAGGGCAGTGGGCATATCTTTTTTGCCGATCGCTATGGGGGGTATGATGATGCTTTGTATGCCGCCCTTCGCACCTTAGAGATTCTGGATCAGGGGCCTTTGTCGTCACAGGTTCAGGCTTTGCCGCCGTCATGGACATCCCCAGAGGTTCGGGTTTTCTGCCCCGATGATCAAAAATTTTCTATCATTGAGGCCCTGCGTCAACGGATCGAAGCCTCTGGCACCCCCCATTTGGCCATTGACGGGATCCGTGTGGAAACCCCCGAAGGTTGGTGGCTGGTGCGTGCCAGCAACACCCAGCCTGCCCTGAGTGTGCGCTGTGAATCTTTGACACCAGAAGGCTTTCCTGTTTTGGTTGCGGATTTGATCGCCCAATTAAGGGCCCTTGGGCTCATGGTTCGGGAAGAGGATTTTGGTTGGGGTGTTTAAGGGCGTTTCATCACGGAAGCGAGAAACACACTGCATTTTTGCCTTGTTTCCCCGTCCCGTTTGGCTCTAGAATGAGGATATGGGATTTTTACGCAAAAACATACTGGCGGGGATTTTGGTGGTGGCGCCAGTGGCGTTGACCCTGTATGTTGTTGTGATGTTGCTGGGATGGATTGATGCGGCGGTGGGGGCGTTGTTGCCCCAGAAGTATCAACAGCAGTTTGATTTGTTTTATCATATTCCGGGCATGGGATTGTTGATTGCCTTGGTGTTTCTGGTGGTGATTGGGGCCATCGCCCGCAGCGTTTTGGGCCAAGTTTTGGTTCGCATGGGGGAATCAATCTTGGGCCATATTCCGATTATGCGGGGTTTATACGGGGCCTTTAAACAGATTTTTCAAACCATGCTGACCAACACATCAGAGGCCTTTCGTAAAGTCGTGTTGGTAGAATTTCCCCGGCGCGGGGCATGGACGTTGGGTTTTGTGACAGGCACAACGGTGGGGGAGGCCTCGGAAAAACTCAACCCCTCTACCATCAACGTGTTTGTCCCCACAACACCCAACCCCACCTCTGGCTTTTTGCTGATGGTGCCCCAAGAGGATGTGGTGGTTTTGGATATGACTGTTGAGCAAGGCATCAAAATGGTGGTCTCTGGGGGTATCATTACCCCCCCTGCCAAGAAACCAGAACCTGCCCCCGTTGAGGGCTCGGTATGAGTGTTCCCTGCTATGCCTGTCACCAACAGGATCCCGCTTGCTGCGCCGTGCAGGCGGGCGCTCCCTTTGCCATTTTGGGGGTGGATCCCACCTTGCGCTTAGGGGAGGATGTGTTGGAGGCGGCCTTTCATCACCGTATCCGCCAAGTGCATCCCGATGTTATCACCCAAACCAAGGCCCTGCCTGCCATCCAGCCAGAAGCGCTGAATCAGGCCTATCAGGATTTGCGAGCCCCTTACACGCGGGCTTTGGCCCTATATAAACGGGCAACAGGTCAAACGGTGCCTATGGTGACGAAGGATCCTGAGGTTTTGGCGTGGGCCTTAGATTTAGAAGACGCCACCCCCGAAGACCGCCGCGCCCTTCAGAAACGCCTCTGGGAAACTCTGCTGTCCATGGAAGACGCCAAGAATTGGGCGGAATTTCTTAAAGCCCTTTTGCAATACCGCTATGGTCAGGAGAAAGCATGAGCACCATTTTGGCCAACGAACCTGAAAAATTTGGGGCCATCGCCCAAAGCTGGTGGGATCCGCAGGGGCCCTTTAAGCCCCTGCATCGCTTGAATCCTGTGCGCTTGTCGTATATTCGGGATCAGATCACGGCCCTAAAGAGCCTGAACCTCTCTAAGCCAGAGGCCATGGCCCAGCCCTTTGCGGGTCTGTCGATTTTGGATATTGGCTGCGGCGGCGGCTTGGTGGCCGAGCCCATGGCACGCCTAGGGGGGGCTGTGACGGCCCTAGATGCTTCAGAAGAAACCCTGCAAGTGGCGCGGGAGCATGCGGCTGCCCAAGGGCTTTCTATTGATTATCGTTTGCAGGGGCCAGAGGATTTACCCGCCGATATGTCTTTTGATGTTGTGCTGGCCTTAGAGGTCGTGGAGCATGTGGATGATCATATGTTATTTTTACAAACATGTGCCCGCTTGGTCAACCCAGGGGGCGTGTTGATTCTTTCGACGTTAAATCGCACGTTGAAATCGTTTTTGCTGGCCAAGGTGGCCGCAGAATATATTATCCAGTGGCTGCCACGGGGGACACACGACTGGCGGTTGTTTATGCGTCCCTCTGAAATTGCTGCCGTTTTCATGCAAGAGGGTTTGACTCTGCGGGATGTGACGGGATTATCCTATAATCCCCTGTTTTCCCTTTGGACAACTGGCAAGGATACCAGCATCAATTACATCATGGCCTTTCAAAAGAAAACGATAAATCCCAAAAGCCCTTGATGATGCCCAGCGATTCATGATGGGGTCAAACGTGAGGATGGGGATTGCCGTCCCCCTCCTCAAACCGTTCCAAAACAACTGGATAAGGTTTGCATCACATCGGGCTCGTTCAACAAAAAGGCATCATGGCCCCGATGGGTTTGGATCTCCACAAAACTGACGGCATGGCCAGAGGCATTCAGGGCCTTGACAATTTGCCGCATCCCCGCCGTGGGAAACAGCCAGTCACTGGACAAAGAAATAACGTGATACCGTGTTTGACCCGAAAAGGCCTTGGCCAATACCCCGCCGTGGTCAAAAGCCAAATCAAAATAATCTGTGGCCCGCGTCATATACAAATAACTGTTGGCATCAAACCGATCCACAAAGGTGCTGCCCTGATAGCGCAGATAGCTTTCCACCTGAAAATCCGCATCAAAACCATAACTCAGTTGGGTGCGGTCCTGTAAACTGCGGCCAAAGCGACGTTGCAGGGTTTGCTCTGACATATATGTCACGTGCCCCGTCATACGGGCCACCGCCAGACCACGGCGCGGGATCACCCCAAAATCCCGATAACGTCCCCCGTGCCAATCAGGGTCCGCCATAATGGCTTGGCGACCAATTTCATGAAAGGCAATGTTTTGGGCACTGTGGCGATGGGATGTGGCCAGCAAAATGATATGCCGCGCCGCGTGGGGATAGGTGGACCCCCATTGCAACGCCTGCATCCCCCCCATGGAGGGCCCAATAATAGCCGCCAGCTGCTGAATTCCCAATCCTCGAATCAGGTCATATTGCATTTGCACCATGTCCCGCATGGTGACGGTGGGAAAATCAATACCATATTCTTTGCCTGTGGCGGGGTTCAGGCTTAGGGGGCCCGTAGACCCCGCACACCCCCCCAACACATTGCTGCAAATCACAAAAAAACGATCCGTATCAATCGCTTTCTTTGGTCCGATCATGGTATGCCACCAGCCCTCTTTCCCTGTTAGGGGATGGGTGCCCAGCAGATATTGATCCCCTGTTAGGGCATGACACACCAACACCGCATTGCTGGCATCGGCATTCAGTGTGCCATAGGTTTGATAGGCCAAACGGACTTCTGGCAACGTCACCCCGCATTGCAGGGTGCGCGTCCCCGCATCATGGATCGTGTGACGCAAAACATCGGGGTTGTTATACAGAAAGGAGGGTTGCTTTGTCATAGCAACCGTTTTATGCTGGCTGTATGATGAATGCACGTCTTTTTTCAGATTCTCTTGCGGATCTCAGGGCCCAGATTGATGCCTGTGACGACGCATTGATCGCACTTTTAAAAAAACGCATGGCCATCGTCGCAGATGTGGCCCAACTTAAAAAAGGCCAACCCCACGCCTTCATCCGACCTGCCCGAGAAACCCAGATTCTCCGCCGCCTGTTGGCAGAATCCGGCACGTTGCCGCCAGCCTTTGTCATGGCGGTATGGCGCACGCTGATGATGGGCGCCCTGCAGTACGAAGACCCCTTTCGCGTGGGTTATGTGGGGGAAGAGGGCCTGAAACTCGCCATTCAGTTGTTTGGGGCCATCACGCCGTATCAGGGATTTTCTGAGTATGCAGATCTCCTTCAGGCCTATACCACCCAAACCATTGATTATATGATTTTGCCCCTGACAGAGGCCACGGCGTGGTTGACGACTCTTCGGGACGTGTCAGGCAGTGTGTTGTTTCATTTGCCCCTGATGGCCACCTGCGTCGAAATGATGCAGGCCTTGGTCTGGGGCGAGGGGGTGCCCGAAAGCAGTGGTCATGATTTTTCTTGGTATTATTTACCCAAGGGGACACCCCCCTTACCCCATGCCGCCATGGTTGTGGAAACGACCGAGGGGGCTCTGTGGACATCCGAGGAAACCCCCGAAGATACACAGGGCCATTTTTGGGGCTATACGGGATTGCTGGCCTAGGGGTGGGGGATTATGGTCCTGAAAAATGCCCATCCTGTTTTGTTTAAAGTCGCCGAGGCCGCCCTGAAAAAACGGGGTTTTCCCAACGCTGATGTTATTATGGCATGGCCCAAAATCGTGGGCCCCGATCTGGCCAAGGTGACGCACCCCAAAAGCCTCTCTTTCCCCGCCCACAGTCGCCGCGAAGGCACCTTGACCGTTATCGCTGGCGGGGCCTTCGCTCTCAACCTCGAAATGATGCGCCTCTTGGTGCTGGAGAGAGTCAATCTCTACTTCGGCTATACCGCAGTTACGCGGTTGCGCATTGTGCAAACATAAGGCACCTTACACTATAAATTGAAATTGGGGTGAACGCATACAACAGGGCACATCTAAAAACCTCAGCTTTTCGTCATTGCGAGGAGCAACGCGACGAAGCAATCTAGGGTTTCCTCGCGCTGAAGCCTTTCTGGATTGCTTCGCTACGCTCGCAATGACGGTTAATAGAGGTGCCCAACACTTGAAAGCCGCTTGAGCATCTCCCTTCCCCTCGCTATAGTTCGCGGTATGCCAAAATCAAAAAAAACCTCTGCCTCAGACCCCCTGTTGTCCGCTTCGCCTTTGGCCATGGTGCGGCGTCGTTTGGTGATGGTGTTGGGGGGATTGATGGTGGTTGTGCTGGTGATTGCGGGGCGGCTGGTGCAGTTGTCGTTGGGGGATATGGGCCATGACCCCTATGTGCCAGAAACAGTGCCCAAACGGGCGGACATTGTGGACCGCGAAGGGCGCTTGCTGGCCACCGATCTGATGACCTATTCTGTGTATGTTAATCCCTCGCGTCTGAAAAACCCCAAAGAGACCGCCAAGGCCCTGTGCCGTGTTTTTACTCCCGCCGAATGCGCGGCCATTAAAACGAACCTGACCTCTAAAAAACACTTTGTCTGGATTGCCCGTCATTTAACACCCAAGCAATTTTACGCCATCAATTATTTGGGCCTACCGGGGGTGGAATCCTTTTACGAACCCCGCCGCATTTATCCCAAAGCCCGACTGGCTGCCCACTTGATCGGCTACACCGATACAGATCGCCGCGGGTTGAGTGGTATTGAACGCGCCTATGACCAAAATTTACTCAAGCGCGAGGGGCCTTTGGTCCTAAGTTTGGATAGTCGCATCCAAGATCTGAGCATGCGGGCCTTGAGAGAAGCCATCGACAAACACAAAGCCGTGGCTGGCATGGTGGTGGTGGCCAGTGTGAAAACGGGGGACGTGCTGGCGCTGGTATCCTATCCCGACTTTGATCTAAACGCTGTTCAGGGTGCCACCGAGGATCAACGGTTGAACCGTCCCGTTACGGGTGTTTATGAAATGGGATCGACGATGAAGAGCTTTTCCATCGCCACTGCCCTTGATCTGGGGGCCATCACCATGACCGAGACCTTTCCCGTTGGCGAGCCCATCAAAATCGGCCGTTTCACCATTCGTGACTTTAAACCCAAAGAGGGTCGCATGAATGCCACCGAGGTGATGATTCATTCCTCGAACATCGGCACCGCCCATATCATCAGTCGTGTGTCTGGTCCCGATCAGCGAGGGTTTTTGCAAAAATTGGGGCTTTTGGATCCTGCCGTGGTGCCCTTTGATGAAATCGGCAAGCCCATGTTACCCCAAAATTGGAGCGAAGTTTACCGCACCACCGTCGCCTTTGGCCATGGTCTGTCTGTTTCCGCCATGCAGTTGGTGCAGGCCTTTGGGGCCTTGGTGAACAACGGCGTGATGGTGCCGCTGCATTTTGAAAAAACTGTTGGCCCTGTTAAGGGAATCTCCATCATGAAACCCGAAACCTCCGCCATGATGCGCACCATTTTGCGGGACGTGGTGGCCTCGGGCACGGGGGGGAAATCTGATGTTCTTGGGTACGAAGTCGGCGGGAAAACAGGCACCGCCGAAAAAATCACGGGGCGGGGCTATAGTCGCAACAAACGCATGGCGTCCTTCATTGCCGCTTATCCCATGTCCGATCCGCAGGTTGTGGTGTATACCATGGTGGATGAGCCCGTCCCCACCAAAGACACATATGGCTATGCCACAGGGGGCTGGGTGGCCGCGCCTGTGGTGGCCAAAATTGTGGAGCAAGCCTCCCCTTTGCTTGGGATTATGCCCAAACCTGTGATAGAGTCCCCTGACACCTTGGTGTCTGATGCCAACGCCAGCCCTCCGGTCCCTGATGACGATGCCGTTTCTTTGTCCCCCGACGCCCAGTAACCTTGCCCCTTTGGGGGTGACGTTGCCGCGCGATTTCCCCAAGTTTACGGGCCTTGCCTTTGATTCCCGCAAGGTGCAAGTCGGCGATGTGTTCTTTGCCCTAGAGGGGGGAAATGTTGATAGTGGTGATTTTATCCCCGATGCCATAGCGCGGGGCGCCGTGGCGGTGGTGGCCTGCCGCCCTGTGAGGGCGGATGTGCCAGTTTTTGTGGTGCCCTCGGCGCGGTGGGCGCTGAGTCTGTTTTGCGCCGCTGCCTTTGCGCCCCAGCCTGAAACCGTGGTGGCCGTCACGGGCACCAACGGAAAAACCTCCGTGGCCAATTTCTGTCATCGGTTGTGGATGGCCATGGGGGTGCCCTCCGCCGCCATGGGGACGTTGGGGCTACAAACCACGCGGGATTTTGTGCTCTCGGACAGTTTAACCACCCCCGATCCCATTACGCTGCATCGTCAATTACGGGATCTGGCCCAAACCGGCATACAGCATGTGGCGCTGGAGGCCTCTAGCCACGGCCTACACCAACACCGGTTGGACGGGGTTAACCTCAGGGCCGCCGCATGGACCAACTTCACGCAGGACCATTTGGATTATCACAAAACCTTTGATGCTTATTTTGCCGCCAAGGCCCGTTTGTTTCTGGATCTCCTCACGCCCCCCCATACCGCCGTTATCGGGGCAGATTTGCCCGATACGCTGGAGGATGCTTGCCGCACGCGGGGCCTGAGCGTTCTGCGCCTAGGGCGGGATTTGGACATTCAGGATTTACAACCCACCCCGCAGGGTTTGCAGATGACCTTGGTTTGCGGAGGAGCGCGAGCATCCCTAACGCTGCCCCTTTACGGCACGTTTCAGGCAGAAAACGTGGCCGCCGCCGTTGCGCTGTTGCTGGGGTGTGGCCATGATTTTGGGGATATTATATCCGTTCTTCCCCAGCTGCGCGGGGTGGTGGGCCGCATGGAAAACGTCCATAGCGGTCTCTTTTCTGTCTTTGTGGATTATGCCCATACGCCCGATGCGCTGGAAAAGGCCCTCAATCACCTGCGCCCCCACACCACGGGCCGTTTGTGGGTGGTATTTGGGTGCGGCGGCAACCGTGATGCGGGCAAGCGTCCCCTGATGGGGGCTGTGGCCCATCGTTTGGCGGATGGGGTGTACATCACGGACGATAATCCCAGATGCGAGGACCCCGCTCTGATTCGTCAAGCCATTATGGCAGCATGTCCCAACGCCGTGGAAATCCCCGATCGCGGCGCCGCCATCCACGCGGCATTGCGGGCCGCCAAAGCTGGCGACACCGTCATCATTGCGGGCAAGGGCCACGAGCAAGGCCAAATCATCGGCCAAGCCACCATCCCGTTTTCGGATCACGCCACCATTCGTTCTTTTTTTGGGGACAGTTTATCATGACATTATGGACCACAGCAGAAATCAACGCGGCTCTTTCTTTACGATGCAGCGAACCCTTAACCATCACGGGCGTGTCTTTGGATACACGAAGCCTCAGCGCAGGGGATCTGTTTGTGTGCCTGCGGGGGGAAACCCATGATGGTCATCATTATATTGACGCGGCACTGGCAGCGGGGGCAGGGGCGGTGTTGTCCGCAGAAGCTCACCCCGATCCCCGCGTCCTGCGGGTGTCAGATACCTTTGCAACCATGCAAGCGATGGCCCGTTATCGCCGCACCCAGCTAGAGGATGCCTTTGTCATCGGCATCACTGGTAGTGTGGGGAAAACCACCACCAAGGAACTTCTGCGCGTCATGCTGTCCCCCCAAGGGGCCACAACGGCCACAACGGGGAATTATAATAATCACTTGGGCGTTCCCGTGACGTTGATGCGATCCCCCAAGCAAGCCTCTTTTGTCATTGTGGAAATGGGCATGAACCACGCGGGGGAACTACGCGATCTCACCCGATTGGTCCGCCCCCATTTGGCCTTAATCACCACGGTGGCCCCGTCCCATATCGGCAATTTTTCCTCCCTCCGGGACATTGCGCTGGCTAAGGCAGAAATTTTTGAAGGGGTTATAAAGGGCGGCACCGCCCTGTACGGGGACGATCATGCCTATACGGATGTTCTTTTGGATGCCGCGCAAAACAGCGGGGCACAGCGCATCACCGCCATCCCCACCGCAGGATTGGCAGAGCGGAAAACGTGGGAATGGCAGGGGCAATCCTTCGATTTAACAGGGTATAACGATGATCCTGCCCTGAAAGCCTGCATCCTGTACGCCTTGAGTGTGGTGGCCGAGGCTGGGGCGGACGTAAAAACGGCCTATGACGCCCTTTCCACCTTTCAGCGTCCTTCGGGGCGGGGGAATATCCTAGAGATTGCGGGGGTGCGGATTATTCATGATGCCTATAATGCCTCCCCCGCATCCATGCGGGCAGCGTTGCAACGGCTGGCGGCCCTGCCGTGTTCGGGGCGGCGCATTGCCTTGCTGGGGGATATGCTGGAAATGGGCAAACACAGCGCGGGGTATCATACGGCCCTGCTGGATGATCTGGTGGGTAAGTCCATCGCCACCGTGCACACCGTGGGCCCTGCCATGGCCGCCCTGCACGCCAAATTGCCCAAACACCAACAGGGCCTGTGTGTCTCAAGTGTGGCAGACTTGGGTGAAGCTTTCACAAAAACCCTGAAGCCCAAAGACCTGATTTTGATCAAAGGATCCGCTGGCATGAAATTGGGGCATATGGTGGAAGCCTTGCGACTGGCTCTTTTATAAGGTTGGGGTTATGGCCACGCCCAAAAACCCCTATCGACATTTTGCAGCAAATGGGGGATAAGAGTCCCTGTAACCTTCCAGCGGTGATGTCATGATGCAGGAAAAAAAAACCACGACCCTTAATTTTGGCCCCCAGCATCCCGCGGCGCATGGGGTGTTGCGCTTGGTTTTGGAAATGGACGGCGAGGTTATCGAACGCGCCGATCCCCACATCGGCCTGTTGCATCGGGGCACAGAAAAGCTGATTGAATACAAAACCTATTTGCAATCCGTTCCCTATTTCGACCGTTTGGATTATGTCTCCCCCATGGGGCAGGAACACACCTTTGCCTTGGCGGTGGAGCGTTTGCTGGGCATCACCCCACCCCCGCGCGGCCAGTACATTCGCGTGCTGTATGCGGAATTGACTCGCATCATGAACCATCTGTTGAACATTGCCACCTTTGCCTTGGATGTGGGGGCCATGACCCCCTTTTTGTGGGCCTTTGAAGAGCGGGAAAAAATCATGGGCTTTTATGAACGGGTCTGCGGCGCCCGTTTGCATGCGGCCTATTTCCGCCCTGGGGGTGTGCATCGGGATTTGCCTGCGGGCTTGCTTGAGGATATTCAGGCCTTCATCGAAGCCCTGCCCAAAACCATTCAGGATATGGAGGGGCTGCTCACGGAAAACCGTATCTTTAAACAACGCACCGTGGATATCGGGGTGTTTTCGCGGGACGAGGCCTTGGCATGGGGCATGACGGGCCCCGTGTTGCGGGCCAGCGGCGTGCCGTGGGATCTACGCAAAGCCCAGCCCTATGACGTGTACGATCAGATGGATTTTGATGTGCCCATTGGCAAACATGGGGATTGTTATGATCGCTATTTGATCCGGATTCAGGAAATGTATCAATCTTTGCGTATCATTGCGCAGTGTATCGAAAAGATGCCCTCTGGTCCCGTGCATTTTGAAAACCACAAAATCACCCCGCCCCCCCGCGCCTTGATGAAATCCTCTATGGAGGCCCTGATTCATCATTTCAAACTCTACACCGAAGGCTATCACGTCCCTGCTGGTGAAACCTACACCGCCACCGAAGCTCCCAAAGGGGAATTTGGCGTTTACTTGATTGCCGATGGCAGCAACAAGCCCTATCGCTGCAAAATTCGCGCCCCGGGATTTGCGTTTCTTCAGGCGCTGGATTTCCTCAGTCGTGGCCATATGCTGGCGGACGTTGTGGCGATTATTGGCTCTTTGGATATTGTTTTTGGGGAAATTGATCGCTAAAATGGCCCCCAGATTCCTTATCAACAAACCAAGGACGGCATAATGACCACCCAAAACCCATCATTCTCTACCGAAATCCCTTCAGAGGATATCCCCACTGAAACCCAAACCCCAGAGGCGCCTGACGAGCTGACTCTGCTGCGCGAACGTCTGGAAAAAGCTGAGGCCGACGTTCTGCGGGCCCTCGCGGACCGCGAAAACACAATCAAACGGATGGAGCGGGAAAAATCAGAGGCCATTAAATTTGCCGTCTCTGGCTTTGTCAAAGACCTGCTGACGGTGGCAGATATTTTCGATCAGGCCCTTGCTCATGTTCCCGAATCCGAGGCGGGATCCCCCGTGGAAACCTTTGTCACTGGCATCACCATGACGGCCAAGCAACTGTTGTCCACCTTGGAAAAACACGGGGTCAGCAAATACAATCCCGTGGGGGAAGCCTTTGATCACAACCTGCACCAAGCCATGCTGCAAGAGCCCAGCGATACCATCCCACAGGGTCATATCGTGCGGGTGATTCAGGCGGGATATCGCATGCATGATCGCATCGTGCGCCCCGCCTTGGTGACGGTGTCAGAGTGAGGGCAGGGGCAGAAGCGTGTGACAAAAAAACAACTGTTTGCAGAAAGTGGCGGAAACCTTCTGGCGTTTGTGTGGCAGGTCTTGAGGATTTAACCAGTTTTTGGCATGTATGATGCCATGACATCTTTTTATCATCGCAAAGGAATTTTTTATGGGGAACAAGGTTTTTGATCTGATTCAGGAACATGACATTCAATCTGCCGACGTGCGCTTTTCAGACATGAAAGGTGTCTGGCACCATATGGCCATGGATGTGTCTGCGGTGGACCAAAAGATGTTTGACGAGGGGATCATGTTTGACGGCTCCTCCATCCCTGGATGGAAAGCGATCAACGAATCCGACATGAAACTCATGCCCGACGCCCAAAGTGTGGTGGTGGATCCCTTCACGGCCCAGCCCAGCTTGGTGGTGATTTGTGATGTTGTGGATCCCATCACGAATAAACCTTATGACCGCGACCCTCGCTCTATCGCCAAGGCGGCCGAGGCTTATGTCAAATCCTCGCAACTGGCCGAAACCGCGTATTTTGGTCCTGAAGCGGAGTTTTTCATTTTTGACGACGTGCGTTTTGCCCACAATCAAGATCACGTATTTTATCGCATTGATTCCGAAGAGCTGCCCAACAACTCTGGCCGCGACTACGAAGGGGGCAATTTGGGGCACCGCCCCAGCGCCAAGGGGGGATATTTCCCCTGCGCCCCCGTGGATGCCCTTGTGGATATCCGCGCCGAAATGCTGTCCCGTATGAAGGAAATGGGCATCCCCGTGGAAAAACACCACCACGAGGTGGCCCCTGCCCAGTGTGAATTGGGGATTTTGTACGGCACCTTGGTGGAAACGGCGGACCGCATGCAGCTGTACAAATATGTGGTGCGTAACGTGGCCCAGTCCTATAACAAAACCGCCACCTTTATGGCCAAGCCTATGGCGGGTGACAACGGATCGGGTATGCATGTTCACCAGTCCTTGTGGAAAAATGGCCAGCCCATGTTTGCGGGATCCGAATATGCGGGATTGTCCCAAGAGGCCCTGTGGTACATCGGCGGCATCATCAAACATGGTCGCGCCATCAATGCCTTTACCAACCCCACCACCAACAGTTACAAACGTCTGATCCCCGGATTCGAGGCGCCTGTGGTTTTGGGCTATTCCTCCCGTAACCGTTCGGTGTCCTGCCGGATTCCCCATTATGAATCCCCCAAAGCCAAGCGGGTTGAGGTGCGTTTCCCTGACCCCACCGCCAACCCCTATCTGGCTTTTGCCGCCATGGTGATGGCGGGATTGGACGGCATTCGCAACCAAATTGATCCGGGCGCGGCCATGGACCGCAACCTGTACGATGCCTCGGACGAGGAAATGAAATCCCTCCCCACCGTGTGTAGCTCTCTGCGTCAGGCTTTGGATGCACTGGAAAAAGATCACACCTTCCTCACCCAAGGGGATGTGTTTTCCCAAGGCATGATCGAAGCCTACATCGCCATGAAAATGGACGAAGTTAAACTGTACGAAACCAGCCCACACCCTGTGGAATATAAACTGTATTTCAGTTCGTAATCCCCGAACACTCCAGCGGAGAGGCCTTGATGTTCAGGGCCTCTGGCTGGATTTGTGTTGAATGTCGAACCTGAACCATCCACGACTTCACCATGGCCCTTCAGGCCTTTTGCCTTTGTTACCTAAAGATTTTTTGTCTTTTTTTAAGGATATTTTGTTTCTTTCACGGTACTGTTTGAGTACGCAATGGCAACTAAGATTCTGTACATGTTATAGGTATGAACTCTCGCCTCTCCCTCGTTATCCCCATGCACAACGAATCCCCCGTGCTATCCCTATTAGGGGCCCGATTGCACACGGCGCTGAATCTCTTGGATCATTATGTTTTGAGACGCGCAAAGCCTCTGCCTGTGGGGGTGTCTTTACGGGTTGTGGCGCGGCCTCGGACCCTTTTCTCCCAGCAATCGTGACCGTTATGCCCATCCTCTTTTTATGTGTCTCCATTGCCTTGGGTGTTGTGGCGCAGATGCTGTTTAAAAGTTTTGCCATGATGCCAAAACCAGAGGGGCAAGCCCTTTTCTGGTCTTTTTTGGATCCAAAATTGATCGGGGGGCTGGGGCTGTATTTTGTGGCGGCGATTTTGTATATTCTTTCCCTGCAAAAAATCAATCTGTCCGTGGCCCATCCTACGGTGGCCATATCCTATGTTTTTGTGGTGGCCCTGAGCCATGTTTTTTTTGGGGAAAGCCTGACCGTTTACAAAATCTTGGGCAGTGCCCTGATTCTAGCAGGGGTTGCGTTGATGTGGCAGAAATAGGTTTGGAAGGCAGAAGAGGGCAGGGGGGGTAGAGGTTTTTTTCAGTCCTACAGCTTGCGTATCTTCAGAGGATGCCGTCGCTTTTTTCAGCCTATAGAGGTATAATGCTGTTGTTGAAAGCGTTAGTGCCTCTGTTATGCTCCCGCGTCTTACCCCTGAAACCCTGCTGAAGGCCTATCGTATCGGCCTGTTTCCCATGGCTGAAGGGGCAGGGGACGAGGATTTGTTTTGGGTGGACCCCGATATGCGCGGCGTCATGCCTCTACGGGCCCTGCATATATCCCGCAGCCTGAGAAAAATCCTGAAAAAGCCATGGGATATTCGGGTAAATACGGCCTTTGCGGATGTGGTGCAAGGGTGCGCGGCGGCCACAGAAAAACGTCCCGAAACATGGATCAACCGTGAAATCTATAGCCTATTTTGTGATTTGCATGACTTGGGCCATGCCCACAGCGTTGAGGTCTGGCAGCAGGGTCAGCTGGTGGGGGGGCTATATGGCTTGCATATGGGGGGCGTATTTTTTGGTGAAAGCATGTTCAGCCGCATCCCCAACGCCAGCAAGGTGGCCTTTGTGGATTTGGTGCATCGCCTGAATCAGGGGGGCTTTGCCCTGCTGGATACCCAATTTTTAAACGACCATTTGCGTCAATTTGGCGCCATTGAGATCCCCCGTGAAGCGTACAAAACTCTCCTCTATCATGCGGTGGATCAACAGGGGATCGTGTTTCCCACTGCCCCCCTGTCCCGTCCGCTGGGCGAGGATGTTGGTTAGGGATTGTCGCCACGCCCGCGCCCCTGCTTTGCCCCGCCCCAGCCCCATCAGGGGGGGCAGAAACAGAGAGGGCCGCGCCCCCGCCTCATGGCAAAAGGCAATATAGTGCTGGACAATGTCTGCGATGTCCCCTCGCCCCTCCTGCTCCGTCACCAAGGGATCTACCGTCAGCAGAATCTCTGGATGATCCCAGACCGCCCGTCCCAACATAACCCCATCCAAGGCATCGTGCCACGGGTTGTTAAATGTTGACAACCCCCCGTTGATCATGATTTGCGCATCAGGAAATCTTGCCTTGGCTGCCAGAACACGCTCGTATTGCAGGGGGGGGATGGTGCGATTTTCGGCAGGGCTCAGGCCAGAAAGCCACGCTTTACGCGCATGCAGGACAATGCGGGCACACCCAGCGTGTAAGCAGCTCTCTAAAAAACGATACAAATGATCGTCATTGTCCAGATCATCCACCCCTAGGCGGGTTTTGACCTCAACAGGGCGATGGGTTTCCTGTCGCATGGCCCGAATCAGGGCCGCCACACGAGGCGGGTCTTTCATCAGGCACGCCCCAAAAGCCCCCTGTTTCACGCGATCACTGGGGCATCCCGCATTGATGTTATAGGCCACATAGGCATGAGGCTCCGCCATGGCAACGGCGCGGGCCATGGTATCAGGATCACTGCCCCCTAGCTGGAGAATAACAGGGCCCTCTTGGGGCAACACGGTGATATCGCAGCCATGAATCACAGCCTGATCCACCAGCATTTCCGTATAAAGCTGTACATGCCCCGATAACATCCGATAAAAAACACGCGCCCAGCGATGGGTGTACCCCATCATGGGTGCCACAGCGTAGAAAACCATGGTTTGGACCTGTAGATCTTGCCGATCGGTGGGCACGCATTATGCCTGCGCACGCAGCCAGTGAAAAAGGCCATCATTATGACAATCTTTTTTTTATACGTCATCTATCATATGCGGGCGATGTTGGCCACGCTGGGGAGGCATGAACGGCCCCATAACCACGACAAAAGCCGCCTTTTACCCCATAAAGAGTAGCCCCCAAGAAAAAGAATCCGTCATAAAAAAAGGCTGTTGACAGGAGGGTGAGGGTGATCTATAAACACACTCCCTGCTGGCGAGATTTTGAAATCAACGCCCAACTCACTAGGGAGTGCAGGCTGGTCTGTGACACTGTAAAAATATGATAACTGACTCTCAGTGAGGGTTAGGCACCGCACAAGCAGAATCCTATTTCTGTTTCTGTGGTGTCTGACACCAAAATCTGAGAAGCTGAGAACAATCCTCAAGCGTAAATAAGAGCATCTGGTGGATGCCTTGGCGATTGCAGGCGATGAAGGACGTGCTAGGCTGCGATAAGCAGCGGGGAGGGGCCAAGACCCTTTGATCCGCTGATTTCCGAATGGGGGAACCCACCTTTCAGGTAACAGGT
>CANGYP010000001.1 GCA_947458235.1 Alphaproteobacteria bacterium | reverse complement strand
ATACCCTTTCGAAAAACCGTGGACACTCTCCTTTTTTCTTTCTTCACTTACGGCCTGCGAACCCTCGCAGACGCCTTCAAAAATACCCCCCATGCCATCAATAACCCACTGATCCTCAATGGGGTTTATGAAAGTGTACGGTAGTGAGAAAATTAACTCATGATTTTGCCCTGGATCTTGGCGGGCCAAAACAGTCATGCCTGACGTAGCGCGTTTGCTTTGTATCAAAATCAAACGTTAAGGCCTGTCGCACGGGGGGCAAAAAGGATGCAATGCGCTGGGGCCATTCGATGCAACAGGGATGCTGCATCATGGCATCCACCAGACCTAGGGCGTAAATGTCGTCTGGATCGCCCAAGCGATAGCAATCTACGTGCCACAACGGCCCCTGCGGCAAATCATAAACCTGAATCAGGCCATAGGTCGGACTGATAACAGGGCCTTGCCAGCCCAAAGCCTTTAAATAAAAGCGCATAAACGTGGTTTTGCCCACACCCAAAGGCCCCTCCAGCGTCATCACAGGGGGCAAAGTGGACTGTTGGGCCGCAAGGGTTTGGGCCAGATGTTCCGTATCGGCTTCTTTGTGCAGGGTATACAGCGTGATCATCGCAAACGCCACACTTGCCATAGCAACATCACGGCAGCCACCCCATAACCAATCCAAACATACAGGGGGATCATGATGGGGCCCCTCGTGCCTCTTTCAGGGCTTTCAATCGCCGCATGGCGCAGCGCAAAGCGCACCACAACGTTAGGGTTGTAAACGCCAAGGCCATAATCAACAGCGGCAGTTTCATGGTGATATCAACGCTATCTTTGGCAAACCACCGAATGCTGGCCGGTTGATGCAATGTGGTCCACCACGTCACCGAAAAAGAAATCAGCGGTAAATTCATCAGCCCCACGCTGGCCACAATGGCCCCCACGTTTCTGGCCAAAGACACAGGGGTCATCAGCGTATAGGTTAATACGACACTAACGGATAACAAAAATAATAGCAGCATACTGGTTAACCGCATATCCCACACCCACCATGTTCCCCAAGCAGGTTTGCCCCACAACATCCCCGTGATGAGGCACAGGGCAGACAGCAGCGCGGCCATTTCCGCAAAGCCCTCTGAGATTAAACTGGCCACAGGATGACGCCATATCCAATATCCCGCCCCCGTCAGACCGCACAGGGCATAGGCCATCATGGCCGACCACGCCGCAGGTACGTGAATATACATCAGCCTGACAAACTCCCCGTGCAAACGATCTGGCGGTGAAAACCACAGGGACCAAGGCACGCCAACGGCAAACAAAATCGCACTGAACATGGCCAACAATCGACAACTGCTGCCCGCCACACGCATAAACGTTGCGGGTTTTGCCAAAGCATGAAAAGTTAATGTGACAGGGGTCATGAGGTTAACCGTTCCTTGATCATCCATGCCACGATCCACGGCAACACCGCAACACAAAACAACAGGGACATCAGGCCATAAACGGCGCCGCCCGTCAAGGACAGCGTTCCCCCCGCCGCCTGTTGCAGGGTATCCAGACCAAAAATCAAAACGGGCGTCAACAGGGGACAAAGCCAAACAAAACTCAGGCCCCCCGCGCCCATCAAGGTGTCCACCAACAGGCGATAAAGCATCAAGGGCACCAATCCCAAAAACACCACCCCTGCCAACATCCACGAAACAGGTCCATAAACAGCCAAAACCACCATGGCCAGTGCCGTCATGATGATGCCTCGGGGGATTCCCAGCACTACAATCTGAACCCACACCCACGCAATCAGGGGGATGTTATGGATCAACAGCATGGTGGGTAAGGTGTCTGCTTGCCCCACCCTAAAACCCATACCCATCAAATGGGTGACAAAAAGACTGATCCACACAAAAGACACAGGATCATACCCCAACATCCCCCCGAAATGCCCCATCACCATCAGGGCCACCATAACCAGAGTTTGCAGCAACACATCGTAGCCTTGGCTTTTGTGGCGTTGCCAAGCGGCTTTGATCATCCACGTTAGAAGGGCCATCGGTCCTCCGTTTCTGCCACCGCGACAAATGCCGAAAGATCAAGCGTTTGCGTCACAAAAGGCAACGGGCGCTGATCATGACTGGTCCAGATCACAGCCCCGCCCTGCGCCAAACGACGGATGATACACGCATCTAAAACACGGGCAGCCTCTTGGTCCAACGATTGCCAAGGTTCATCCAAAATCCATAACAGGCACTGTGTTTGGGCCAAGAGAGAAAGCCTGACGCGCTGATGCATGCCAGAAGAGAGATGATGCATGGGTTTGGCTAAAACCGCTTTGGATACAAAACACTCCTTTGGGGTTGCTGGGGGGGTAAGGCTCTCTTTGAGAACACATCTTTCAAAACGCTGCCACAGGGATATATAGGTCTTGGCCGTTTGTTCATCGGGCATATCGTTGTCTGTGGGCAGAAAAAAAACCGACGGTGTGCGCATGGGACGGGGCCCCTGAAACGGCAAAAGGCCCACCATAGCCCGCAGCAAAGAGGATTTCCCCACACCATTGGGACCCGTGATGTGCACGCCTTGCCCGCTGGATACCGTTAGAGAAACATCCCGCAACAAAGGCCGACCACCCCGCACCAAAAGGGGAATGTCAATGTGCAACAGGGGACATGTTCGCATATACTTTGGTCGTCAAGAAAGGCCATGCACGATGGTGGCCTCGACAATGACGCGTTCTTCGTGGGTGGGTATGCAATAGACCTCTACTGGGCTTTCTGGATGGTGAAGGCAAATCTTGTTTTGCAGATTGGCCTCTTGATCAAGCTTGAGGCCAGAAAAAGATAGCCCTTCACAAACCCTTTGGCGAATGATGGGGGCATTTTCCCCTATACCTGCGGTGAAGACGAGGGCATCACATCCCCCTAACGTTGCCGTTAAGGCCCCTATTTCCCGAATGATACGATACACATACAAATTGACAGCCTCTGCGGCGTGGGGATGGGGGCTCTCTAAAAGCGTCCGCATATCGTGACTGATGCCTGATACCCCCAAGAGGCCAGATTCTTTATACAGAATCTCTTGAATGCGCTCTGGACTTGTGTGATGCAGCAAATGCAAGATGACGCCCGCATCCAGACTGCCAGAACGCGTGCCCATCATCAGGCCATCCAAAGCACTGAAGCCCATGGTGGTATCGTAACTTTTACCCTCTTTGAGGCCGCACAAACTGGCCCCGTTCCCCAAATGGGCCACAATGACCCGAGGGGCTTTTGTGAGGCTAGGCAACTGTTCTGCAATATACTGATAGGATAACCCATGAAATCCGTAACGCTGTATACCTTCATCATGATAATGACGCGGCAGCGCAAACCATGTGGCTAAAGGCGTTTGGGTCCGATGAAAAGCCGTATCAAAACAGGCAACTTGCGGTTTTTGAGGGAAGCGTTGTTGAATCCACCGTAGGGGAAAAAGGTTATGGGGTTGGTGCAAGGGGGCCAGAGGGATCAAAGTCTCTAAGTCATCCAAAATAGGGGGGGTGATGCGTACAGGATCCGCAAAATGAATGCCCCCGTGAACCACACGATGGCCGATGGCTTGGATGGGCCAAGCCTCAAAAAACCATGGCAGAAGACCCGATAAAACCGAATCATGGCCCACCCCTAAAGAAGGGGGAGGAGGGACATTGTCACCGCGTGCTTTGAAGACAGGTTGCGTTGTGATCGTATCAACCTGAAGGCTGATTTTAGGGGCCTCCAGATTGTTTTTCTGGTAAAGACTGGCTTTAATACTGGAAGAGCCTGCATTGAAAACGAGAATCATAGATGCGTCCATTTAAAAAAGACCCGCCCCCTCTTGTCCCCCAAAGACGTGTTCGGCGGCTAGGGAAAATTTTTCCCCCATATCGGCCAAATACACGGAACCGTTAATGGTGCGTTGGATCAGGACACTTCGCCCATCTTCGGGGTCCGCTTTGCGTTTGACAAAACCCAGATCCTGCAGCTTATCAATGGCGCGGGTGATGGCAGGTTTGGCGATCTTGAGATGGGTTGATAAACTGCGAACCGTATGGGGTCCAGGTTTCAAGTAAACGGCCAAAAGCAGGTTGAATTGGCGGATGGTTAAATCTGGCAAGTGGTCTTGAACCAAGCCCCCCATCATATCATGGCATAATTCCAAAAGACGCTTTTGATCGGGGGTGGCCATACTTTAGGTCTCGATCCAAAACGTGGCGCCGACCTCAACACAGGCCCCTTTGGGTAAAGAGGAGCAGCCGATGGCCGCTCGGGCATGACGACCAACCTCTGGCCCTAAGACCTGAACCATCAGATCCGAGGCACCGTTGGCCACAGCAGGATGATGGATAAAATCTGGCGTTGCATTCAGAAACACAGACAGCTGAACACACCGCAAAAGACGGGACCAGTGACCGTGCAGGGCACTTCTGACCTGACCCAAAACATGCAGGCCGCACAGGCGGGCGGCTTCGTAACCCTCTTGTTCAGAGACGGTGTGGCCTAAGCATCCTTGCATCAACTGCCCATCCTCACGCAGGGGGAGTTGCCCCGATACAGACACGAGGGGCCCCGCCACAACAACAGGCACATAATTCCCCGCAACGGCAGCAGGTTCAGGCAGAACAATGCCCAGAGATTCAAGGCGTTGAACAATGGGATGAATCATGGGAAGGCCCCCAAGGATGATTTATAGTTTTGAAAACACAAGGGAAGCATTGGTGCCCCCAAAGCCAAAGGAGTTGGAAAGAACGTGATATAAAACCTTTTCCTGTGCATGATGAGGCACAAAGTTAAGATCACATTCTTCATCGGGATCGTCAAGGTTTAGGGTCGGAGGCATAACATTATGGTTTAACGCCAAAATGGAAAAGACGGCCTCTGCCGCCCCCGCCGCCCCCAACAAGTGACCGATGGCGGATTTTGTGGAGGACATGGCCAGCTTGTAGGCATGATCCCCAAAAAGCTTTTTGACCGCACGTACCTCAATCACATCCCCCGCAGGGGTGGATGTGCCATGTGCATTGATATAATCGATGGCATCCACAGGCAGAGCCGCCCGTTTCAAGGCCATACGCATACAACGATAAGCACCGTCCCCATCCTCGGCAGGAGCCGTGATGTGGTGGGCATCGCCAGAAAGTCCATAGCCCGTTAATTCAGCATAGATTTTCGCGCCGCGGGCACGGGCGTGGTCCAGCTCTTCTAAAACCAAAATCCCTGCACCTTCACCCATCACAAAACCATCGCGTCCCCGATCCCAAGGGCGAGACGCTTTTTCAGGGGTATCATTATAACCCGTAGACAGGGCTTTGGCAGCCGCAAATCCAGCCATACCAATCCGACAAATGGCGGCCTCAGCACCCCCTGCGACCATGACATCCGCATCCCCCATTTGAATCAATCGCGCGGCGTCCCCGATGGCATGACTGCCTGAAGCACAGGCCGTCACCACCGCATGGTTGGGACCACGGAAACCATGTTTGATAGAAATTTGCCCACTGGCCAGATTGATCAGGCTAGAGGGGATAAAAAAGGGACTGACCCTACGGGGCCCGCGCTCTGCAAGCAACAGGGAGGAGCGTTCAATCTCTGGCAGGCCACCAATGCCAGAGCCAATCATCACGCCCGTTTGGTTGGCATCGTGATCAGTTTTTGGCACCCAGCCCGCATCCGCAATGGCTTCATCCGCAGCAATGAGGGCATACAGAATAAAGTCGTCCATACGGCGGCGATCTTTTTCTGTGATATAGGCCACAGGATCAAACAAATCAGGATGATGCATCAACTGTCCAGCAATGCGGCAGGGAAGATCTTCCGTTGGGAATCCAGCAATAGGGCGCAAAGCCGAGTGTCCCTCGATCAAAGGTCCCCACGTTTTCTCAATGCCAGCACCAAAAGGAGAGACAAGGCCCATTCCCGTCACAACAACGCGGCGCAAATGAAAAGAGGGTGCCATAAAAATGCCCTAGGTAACCCACATAGGGTGAGTGTTTTGCATCACATCCCACTGCCAAGAGAAATCTCTAAGCAGCAGCGGCATTTTGCTCAATAAAAGAAATGGCATCCTGAACGGTTTGGATTTTTTCTGCCGCATCATCAGGAATTTCAACGCCGAATTCTTCTTCGAAGGCCATGACCAACTCAACGGTATCGAGGCTGTCGGCACCAAGGTCATCCATGAAACTGGCACCAGCGACCACCTTGCTTTCGTCGACCCCCAAGTGATCAACAACAATTTTCTTGACGCGTCCAAAAATATCCATGATTCATCATCCATTCGTTTATGATTGAGAGATGGGACATGGTTTAGCCGTCTTTAAAACAGAAATCAAGGCCAGAAATTTCCATGGTGACGGAAGACTATCAAAAGCTTATTATTCTCAGGGAGCACCGTGATTACGGAACACTGGATCGTCTTTTGGAAAAAAAATGGTTTCGTCCCTATTACGTTCCTGTAGTTCAGTATCAACTGCTTTTTCCCGCGAATCCTCCCTCTCCCTACAGTGCTTTGTTGTTTTCCAGCCGTGCGGGGGTTCGTGCTGTGTCGTCTCTGGTGCGTTTTATAGAAAAGGCCCATTGTTTTGTCATCGGCGAGGAAACCCAAAACGCGCTTTGTGCGGCAGGCTTTCAGGGAGCTATGGAGCGTTTTTTGACCATTGAGGCTTTTTTGCATCATCTGGCAGACAACAATCGAAAAGACATCAAGGCCATCCATTATTACAGGGGGGATGTGGTTAAAAACCCAAACTTAGGGAGGGATATCGCTCAGTTAGGGTTGGCGTATAGCGAACAAATCGTTTATAAAACATCGTTGATCCCAGAAATTCCTTCGTCCATTCGGGCCGTGATGCAGGAATTGTCTTATTCCTCTAAGTCTTTAATGGGTTATGTTGCTCTTTCATCACGGGGCATGGGGCATTGGGATGATTTGATTTTTTATCACGGGTTGGCCCCTCTGTATCGTAAGGGGCATTTGTTTTGCCTGAGCAAGGATATTGCGCAGGGGTCCAAAATTATGCCACAATCCTCTATCACTATGCCGTCAGAGCCTACAACCACGTCTCTGATTGCGTGCATTGAATCTTATTACAAACGCTCTCCATCTGGGAGTTAGTGAAGGAATTCCTGAATTTGGTGCCCACGCTATGACCCTTCCTGATGCCGTTAGAATGTCCCAAAAACAATCTAAATATCCCTTTTGGGGACGGTTTTTGGTACTGATGATGGGGGGGCTGTTGATTTTTGCGGCGGGGTTGGCGGCGGGACATTATGGGGATCTTTTTCTTGTGAAGGAGCCTTTGCCCCCTGCTTCTGCGCCGTCTGTGAATTTCGCCCCTGTTCAGATGCAATTGGACCGCATCGAAGGTTTGCTCACCGAGCTTTCCCATCGTGTGCCCCAAGGGTTGGAGCCCGCCTCCCCTGTCCCTTTATCTTTGTTGGGAGCTTTGGATTTTTCTCAAAAGACGCCATCGCTTCAGGATCAGTCATTCCCCAAGTCATCATCGGGGGCCGATTTGATGTTGGCCAAAGATTTGGTGGATGATTTGCTGTTGTTTTTCGCATCTCAACCCTTGACCTCGCGGGATGTGGATGCGTTATTGGTATTGATGCACAATCTGTTTCCTGAAAAAAAGACAGACGATCTTCTGATTTTGCGATCCTCCTTTGCCCATTTTGTGCAGCAGGCCGAGGCATTGGTGGTTTTGCCCGAGCCCATTGTGGGGGCGGCGGAGTCCCCTGCCCCTGCCCCGTCGTCGTTTTGGTCATCCGTGCTCGGTCATTTTGTGACGGTTCGGGCCCCTGGCTCATTGAGTCCCGAGGATGCTGGGGGTGGTCCTGAGGTGGTGGGTCTTTATAATGACGCCTATGACACGTGGCAAAATGCCATTTTGCCCGCCGTACGCAAGGGACGTTTGGATGAAGCGGCGGGGTTTGTGGCAACCTTGGATGCCCGCTTATTGTTTGCAGAGGAGGCCCGCTGGAAAACGTGGAAACAAGATTTTGAAACATGGCTGAGGTGTTATGTGTGGCTGCGTTCCGCCCGTATGGATATGACACGTCAAATGATTCAGGACATGACGCAGGCAGGAGCATCGCCCATGGCGCCCCTATCCCCCGAAAATCCTGTTAAAAACTCGGAGGGGATCGCCCCATGAAAACGGCCATGACCCTTGTTTTGTTGGTTGTTTTGGTGGCGGGCATTCAGTTTCTTTCTGCTGATACGGTGACGATCCTGATTGCTGGATACGAAATCAGTATGTCCCTGTCTGTGGCGTTGACGTTTGTGTTGGTTGTATTTTTTTTAGCCCATGGCTTACTCAGCAGCATTGCGTCTTTGATGGCGTGGTCCCAACATCGCAGTTTGCGACGACAATTGCAGCGTTCTCAGGAATCTCTCGATACCTTGGGTTTGTGTTGGCAGGCGGTGGTATTGCAGGACAAAAAGGGCGCAGACCGGCATTTGGCCGTTTTGAAAAAATCTTTGCGGGACAATCCCCTCTTCCCCTATTTGCAGGGGCGCGTATGTGAAATGAAGGGCGATATGGAAGGGGCACGTCAAGCCTATCAAGCTTTGATGTTTGATCCGAAGCTGAGTGCTTTGGGGATTCGGGAGTTAACGCACTTGCCCGACAATCAGGTGAAGGATCCCTTTCAGTGGCTAAGCACCCTGAGTGTTGAGCAGCGTCAGGAACCATGGGCTGTGCGGGCCCTGATGGCGCGGGCTTTGGTGATGGGGGATATAGAGGGGGCTAATCAGTTGCTATGCACCCATCGCCGGATTTTTGATGCCAAGGAAACCCTGCGCATGGAAAAAGCCATCGCCGCAGCAGAGGGTAAACGGGCTTGGCAGGTCTATAATGATAGTCAAAAACAGGATCAAGAGGCTCTGCAACAGGCCCAAGAGGCCTTCAAAAAAGCCTATCAACGCGACCGCAATGATGCGGCCATGCGGGCCCTGTACGCAGGATCTTTGTGCGACACCGATGGGCGGGAGGCTTTGTCTTTGATGAAAAAAATCCTGCCCCAAGGGGCGGGATTTTTGTTTGTGCAAACTCTGCTGATGCAAATCATCCGATCCCTGCCCGAAAAAGAGCGTACAAAAACCATTAAATCCATGGAGATCAAGGAGAATTCACCCCTCTATCATCGCCTGATGGCCTCTGTTTTTGAGAGTTTGGGGTTTGTGGAAAAACTGGCTTATCATGAAGCGGAGGTTATGCGTTTGCAGCCCCCCGAGGGGGAGACCCTGCGCCATGCTTGGACATGTGACCACTGTCAGGATCAAAGCCCCACGTGGCAACCCGTTTGCGTCAATTGTAAGACCATAGGATCCTATACCATGGCCTTGGCCACTTAGGATACGGCGGGACATGAATCGGGCGTTGTTTTTGGATCGTGACGGGGTGATTAACCAAGAGATCAATTACGCCCATCGCCCTGATCAGATTGTGTTTGTTGATGGTATTTTTGATCTGTGCCAGACCGCCCAGACCTTGGGGTATTTTTTAATTGTTGTCACCAACCAAGCGGGTATCGGACGGGGGTATTATACCGAAGATCAATTTCATCATTTAACCCACTGGATGCAGCAGCAGTTTCAGGACAGGGGGATTGTGTTGCACGAAACCTATTTTTGTCCCGATCATCCAGAGCATGGATTGGGCGTGTACAAAAAAGAATCCTTTGACCGAAAGCCCCATCCAGGCATGATCCTAAAAGGTATAGAAAAATACGCCCTTTCACCAGAGGCCTCTGTGATGATTGGGGACCGAGAAACTGACATGCAGGCCGCCCACGCCGCAGGCATCGGCACAAAACTGTTACTGTGCCCCGAAAGGCCAGAGCACACAGCGGCGGATGTATGGATTACGGGTTTGCATCAAGGGTTATCGTTTTTGTGAGGGCGTGACACACACACAAGGTGTTTGAGGGTATCTTTCGGGGATCCTCCATCCAAAACACCATGCTATCGCAACACACTAATGGCGATACCTTTGGCATGTTCGTAATTGATCTCGCCACGGCTATCCTGACGGAGCAGAGCCATGACGGTTTTTAAATCCCGAATCGATCTGGCACCGCATGCGGTGATTTTTTCGTGAATCATAGCGTGCAAACTGTCTTCAGAGTACGTTTTGGGTAGCAGGCTTTCCAATTTTTGAATCAGAGATTTTTCAGCTTGGGCTTTTTTGTGGGATCCACTGGCCTGAAAAATGGCCAGACGCTCTTGGTGATAAGCCATGATTTGGCGAATCACGCTGTAGCTGTTTTTTTCGATATCTTCCGTGGCAAAGCCCTGATCCTCAAGCACTGTGGCAATCAAACGCAGAGTTTGAACGAACGGCGCATCACCTAAGGTTTCCGCTTCAAGGATTGCAAGTTTTAACCGATCTTTCATCTGGCACCTTTCGCGGTTTTTTTCTATGCTGTTTTTTGAAATCTGTATCCCCAACGCGGGGGTATTGTTTCAGAATAGACCTGAACTTTTAAGAAACGTTTAATCTTTCGCACAATGTCGTCTTTTCACCTGTTGATTGTGGATGATGATCAGCGCATCCGCCTGTTGTTGCAGCGGTTTTTGCGCCAGCATGGCTATACCGTCAGCACCGCCGCCCACCCGACGGAGGCCGATGCGATCCTGAAGGCCCCTGAATATCGTTGTCACTTGATCATTTTGGATGACATGATGCCCTATCAAACGGGGCGGGATTTTCTGGCGCAGCTTCGGGGACAAGACAATATGCTGCCAGTGTTGATGTTAACGGCCAAGGGGGAATCTGCCGATCGCATTGCGGGATTGTCGTTGGGGGCCGATGATTATTTGACCAAGCCCTTTGTGCCTGAGGAGCTGTTGTTGCGCATTCAAAATATTTTAAAGCGGGCGGGCAATAGTCTGGAGGAAGCCCCCTCCCCTGCTCTGCGTTTGGGACGGTTAACCTATCAAAGCACCATGCAAACCCTGCTGGGGATGGATGGGGGGCCCATTGCCTTAACGCCCGCAGAAAAAACCTTGATGGATGTTTTGGTGCGGGCGGGCGGGCAACCCGTGTCCCGTCTGGCCCTGCAAACGGCCTTGGGGTTAGAGGAAACCAGCCTATCCCGTACCATAGATGTTCATCTGAATCGTTTGCGCCAAAAAATTGAACCTCATCCCAAAACGCCACAATACCTGCAAACTGTGCGTCATCAGGGATATCGTCTGGTGGCCGATCATGCTTGATCTGGGGGGATATACCCTGTCATGGGAGGAGGGCTCGGTGGCCCTGAGTGTGGTGGTGGTGATGCTCAGCGCACTGGTGGTGCTGTGGGGCCGAAAAAGCTGGGCCCGCTTGGGGGCGGTGGCTGTGTTGGTGGCCATGCTTTCTCAGGTGACCCTGTTAAAACCTGCCCCCAAAGCGTCCCCCAAAACCATTGTGGTGTTGCAGGATCAAACGGCCAGCGCGGATACACAGGCCCAAGCCCTGTGGCTGAAAACCCTGAAAAATGCCGTGGGGGAGAAAGCCACGTTGCAATCCTTTCCCTTGAGCCAGACGGATCAAGGCACGAGGGTCCTGCCCCCCCTAAAAGCCGCCCTGCAAAGCGTGCCGCAAGATCGTTTGGCCGGTGTGGTGATTATCAGTGACACCCTGTGGCATGATGCCAAAGCGGATTTATCGACCTTTCGGGCAACGGTACCCATCCACGTCCTCAGCGCCTTTCGCAATGCGCCAGATCGTTCGGTGGTTTTGGAGAAATCCTCATCCTATCAATTGGTGGGCAAGCCCTTTGCCCTGTCCGTTACGGTGCGGGACACCACACAGCCCGAGGGGTCCGAGATTCCCCTGAATCTGTACCACGGTGATCAGCAGGTTACGTATCGGGTACGCAATGGGGAAAAAACCCAAATCCCCCTCAATACCGATCGCCCTGGGCGCACCCCCTATCTTTTGGCTACGCCGCCGCTGGATAAGGAAGCGACACTGCAAAACAATGCCGCCATTTTCACCCTGACGGTGTTTCGGGATCGGTGGCGGGTGATGATGGTTTCGGGATCCTCGCATCCCTCCACACGGGCCTTTCGGAGTTTGTTTAAACAAGACCCCAACATGGATCTGGTCCATTTTTCTATTTTGCGCCGCATGGACAGCGTGGATTTCACGCCGCCAGATGAAATGGCCCTGATACCCTTTCCTGTGGATGAGCTGTTTTTAAACCGCATCCATGATTTTGATGTCATTGTCATGGATCGTTACGCCAATTTGGGATTGTTACAGCCCATTCACCTGCAGGGGCTGCGGGCTTTTATTCAAAAAGGCGGCGCGTTTCTGATCATGACGGGGCCCGAAGGCGCAAAAAACGACAGTTTGCTGGTAGCTTTGCAGGATATGTTACGTTTAACCCTATCCCCCCAAGGCTATCAGGATGCCCCCATCACCCCCCGTTTGGGGCAGGATCACCCCATCACCCAGCCGTTTTTGGGCAAGACCTTTCCACAACTGCGCGGATACCTGCCAGCGATATTACCAGCAGAGGCAGAGGCCCTGCTGGAAACCCCCGAAAAAATCCCTGTGTTGAGTATCTGGCCCGACACCCCGCAACATGGACGCATGGCATGGGTGGCCACGGATGATGTATGGACATGGCGCCGCCCTCAAGGGGAAGAACCACCCCCCTTTAACCCCATGATGCGCCGTTTGATGCACTGGTTATTGCGGGAGCCCGATTTAGAGGCCCCCCCCATGACCTGCCAACAAGATAAGGCCACATTGACCTGCACCCCCAGAGGAACGCTGAAGGGTACCGTATCCCTTTATCGTCCAGAGGGATTATGGCAACCTTGGACCCCAGAGGGGGATGGGGTGTATCGCACCCCCCTAAACCGTGCGGGTCTGTGGGCCGTTCGGGTTCAACAAACGTTGATTCCTATCCCCTTTGACATGGGACCGCCGGCGGAGTGGACCCCCGTTCCCCCCTCGGGCGCCCTGTTGGCCAAACACAACAGCGGTCGATATCGTGATGATCCCAGCGCCCCCCTCAACATCACCTTTGATCAGGGATTGTCAGAGCGTTTATCATCCCAAACCTTGATCTTTGATCGTCCCTCGGCCATCACCATGGGCCAAGGCGAAGTATGGCCATGGACGCCCCCCGTCCTCGCTGCCCTGATGGGGGCTTTGTTGCTGTGGGGATGGCGCAGGGGATAAGGTGATGTTCGATCAAAACGTCCCTTTCCACGCCTAGCCCCCAAGTCCATGAGTCCATTGGGCTTCAACTTGCCCCTATCCAAGGAATACCATTTTGATCAATATGACTTTTCATGGGCTCTTTGACGGTGTTCATATCCACAATATCAACGGTAAAGGGCAGAAGGCTCTCTTCAAACGCGCTCGCCAGCGTAGCGCACAGGGGCAAAGGCAACCGCTGCGGAGCCTTCACGGCCAAATCCAAATCGGAATAGGGACGATTCTTGCCCGTGCTGCGACTGCCGAACACCCACACTTGGCTTTCGGGGGGTAAATGTTCGGTTAAAATGGCCTGCACAATGGCTTTTTGATCGGGGGACAAGGCCACAGCGGGAGGGGTCATTTTGGGAGCCTCTGTGTCAGAGCGTCAATGAGGAAAGATAAGTCCATCATCTCCCCCTATCCCGCCAAGCAGCCAATCCGCTGGATTTTGGCCTGCAGTTTGTTCAGGGCCTGCAAATAGGCCTCGGCACTGGCCGCCAGCGTGTCGATGTTGGCCCCAGATCCATGGGCGGTGGTGCCGTTGTGTTCTAGGCGTACGGTGACTTCAGCCTGTGCATCGGTACCTTGAGTGACGGCGTGAACCTGATACAGTTGCAGGATCGCTTGATGCGGTACCAGTTGCCCAATGGCCCGAAAGGTAGCATCCACGGGGCCCGTGCCTGTGCTCTGGGTTTCCCGAATGTGGCCGTTGATGGACAGGGCCAAACGCACATCAGGACGATCCGTGGTGCCGCAGGTAACGTGCAGACTCTGTAAACGAATGGCCTCATCCGCCTGCCCCATCTGGGTATCCACCAGAGCCATCAGGTCTTCGTCGAAAATCTGTTTTTTCTTATCGGCAATGGCTTTAAAGCGGGTGAAAGCCTCCGTCAGTTCCTCATCCGACAACCGGTAGCCCAGCGCGGTAAGCTTATCCCGCAAGGCCGCCCGTCCCGAATGTTTCCCCATGACCAGAGATGACCGCGACAATCCCACAGATTCTGGCGTCATAATTTCATAGGTTTGGGCATGTTTCAGCATCCCATCCTGATGAATGCCCGATTCATGGGCAAAGGCGTTGGCCCCCACAATGGCCTTGTTGGGTTGCACCAGAAACCCCGTAACACCAGACACCAAGCGGGAAACCCCCATAATATGAGTGGTGTCAATGTTGGTGCGATAGGGCAGAATGTCAGGGCGGGTTTTGATGGCCATGACAATTTCTTCCATTGCCGCATTGCCCGCTCGCTCGCCCAGACCGTTGATGGTGCATTCCACCTGCCGCGCCCCGTTTTGAACACCAGCCAGACTGTTGGCCACCGCCAGCCCCAAATCGTTGTGACAATGGGTGGAGATCACCGCCAGATCGATGTTGGGCACCGTGTTTTTGATGGCCGCGATGAGATCCCCATACTCCATCGGCATGGCATACCCCACAGTATCGGGGATGTTGATGGTGCGGGCGCCAGCTTTAATGGCAGTTTCCACAGCGCGGAACAAAAAATCACGCTCGCTGCGGACGGCATCCTCGGCGGACCATTCCACATCCTCCACCAAGGACCGCGCCAGCGTCACACTGGCCGTGATGGCCGATAACACCTGATCGGGGGTCATGTTTAATTTGTGTTTCATATGCAGGGGGCTGGTGGCCAAAAAGGTATGAATTCGTGTGGGACAGGTGGCCCCGCGCAGGGCCGCTCCTGCGGATTCAATGTCCGACGGTCTGGCCCGTGCCAGACCGGCAACGCGGCTGGTTTTCAGGCTTTGGGCGATGGTGGACACGGCCTCGAAATCGCCAGCACTGGCAGCGGGAAAGCCAGCTTCGATAATATCCACCCCCATGGCCTCTAAGGATAGCGCAATACGCATCTTTTCCCCCAAGGTCATAGACGCCCCAGGCGATTGTTCCCCATCCCTGAGCGTTGTATCAAAAATCACAAGGGTATCATTCATGGCTTATTCCTGAAAAATCATCAGGGTGTATTATCTCATAAATCCCTAGGTGAGAGAAGAGGGATATGTGTGTTGTGCCCATGTCCCAATCACGGAGGCGTGTGTTGGTGGCGTACAAGGGGCAGATTGTCGATGCGGCCCTGCGACCCTTATGCTTCGGGCATGGATCATCCTTTATCCCCCCTCCAGCCATTTCCCCATAACCGTGCGGGTCAGACCGTCTTCGGCAAATGTCACCTCCACCTTATCCTGTCCCAACAGAGCGGCGACGGTGCCCTCGCCGTAGGTGGTGTGGGATACAGTTTGGCCCACAAAAAACGCATTTTGAGGGAAGGATGGCCGTTTTTGGGCCACAAAGGACTGTCGCATGCCTTGGGCGCGGGAGGCGGTGTAGGTGGGCAGAATGGGCATAACCTCTTGGGATTCGTCCCAAACATCCAGCGTTTTGGCATGGTGGCCGCCGCCGTATTGGCCAAAGGCGGCGGGGGAACCAGCAGCTTTGTTGTGGTTTTGATGGCGAATGTGGGCGGTGGGCAGTTCCTGCAAAAAGCGTGACGGGGGGTTGTACTGCCACGTGTTGAATTTTCGGCGGCTGTTGGCATAGGTGATCATGGCCTGCTTGCGGGCCCGGGTCAGGCCGACATAGGCCAGACGACGCTCTTCCTCCACCCCCTTGTCCCCCGATTCATCAATGGCGCGTTGGTTGGGGAAAATGCCGTCCTCCCACCCGGGCAGAAACACCATGTCGAATTCTAAACCCTTGGCGGCGTGCAGGGTCATGATGGACACTTTATCCCCATCCCCTGTTTCGGCGGTGTCCGCCACCAGCATGACATGTTCCAGAAAACTGTTGAGGGTGTCAAAGGTATGCAGGGCCGCGATTAACTCTTTCAGGTTGTCCAGACGGGCTTCGGCGTCAGGGGTTTTGGTCTCTTTCCACATGGCGGTATAGCCGGATTCATCCAGAATCATGGCCATCATTTCGGCGGGGGAGCGTCTGGCCAGTTGATTCCGCCAGCCCTCGATCATCACAACAAACTGTTGCAGGGGTTTTCCGCCGCGCCCCAGCAATTCCCCTGTTTGGTTTTTTTCCAGCAGCAGGCGGTAAATGGATACGCCCGCACGTTCGGCCTCCGCCGCCAGTGTTTGCACGGTGGTGGAGCCAATGCCCCGTTTGGGCAGGTTAATAATCCGATCCAGCGCCAGATCATCGTCAATTTGGGTGGTTAAGCGTAAATAGGCGAGGGCATCCCGTATTTCCTGCCGATCATAAAATCGCAGGCCCCCAATGACTTGATAGGGAATGGCGGCGTTCATCAGGGCTTCTTCCAATTCCCGTGTTTGAAAACTGGCCCGCACCAACATGGCCATTTGCCCCAAGGTCTGGCCCCCTGCAGCGCGTTTTTCGATGGTTTTGGCCAGCAGGCGGGCTTCCTCCGCCGAATCCCAGACGTGATGCACGGCGATTTTTTCCCCCGTTTGATCATCCGTCCACAGGGTTTTGCCCAAACGCCCCTGATTGTTTTGAATCAAATGGGATGCGGCGGTTAAAATGGTTTGGGTAGAGCGATAATTTTGCTCCAGTTTAATGACAGTGGCCCCAGGGAAATCTTGGTCAAAGCGCAGGATATTGTCCACCTCGGCCCCGCGCCACCCATAAATGGATTGATCATCATCCCCCACACAGCACAGATTCCCGTGCCCTTGGGCCAGCAAGCGCAGCCACAGATATTGGGATACGTTGGTGTCTTGATACTCATCCACCAGAATATAGCGGAATTGTTGTTGGTAATGGCGCAGGACCTCAGGAAAGTCCCGAAACAACACCAGACACAGCAGGATCATATCCCCAAAATCCAAGGCATTCAGGCTTTTCAAACGGGCCTGATAATCCTGATAAAAGCGCAGAGCGCGGCCGCGCAGCTCTTTTTTATGCTCACTAACGGGGACATCGGCGGGCAGCCAGCCCCGATCTTTCCAGCGTTGAATCACGCTGCTGACGATGCGGGGGGGGCAGGCTTTTTCATCCAGTCCGTAATCTTTCAGAAGGCCTTTGATAATCCGCAGTTGATCATCGGTATCCAAAATGGTGAAGTTTTCCGTGTACCCCAATTTGTCAATGTGCTGGCGCAAAATGCGGGCGCACAGAGCATGAAAAGTCCCCAGCCACAACCCCCCCACGGCATCCCCCACCATGGCATGAATGCGGTGGCGCATTTCGGTGGCGGCCTTGTTGGTAAAGGTCACGGCCAAAATGCGGGAGGCAAACACCCCATAATCCTGAATCAAATGCGCCAAGCGTGTGGTTAAAACGCGGGTTTTCCCCGTCCCCGCCCCCGCCAGAACCAAAACGGGTCCATCCACGGCTTGAACGGCGGCGGCTTGCTCGGGGTTTAATCCCGTGCACACTGAGGGGGTCGTGATCCTCTCAGGCATCATTGTATCGGTCATGGTATCCGTCCTTTCCCTGTTGCTCATGATTCTTTAGCATAACAAAGCCATCGGTGTGAAAAAATGTACCTCTTGCTCACAATGCGTGAGGGAGAGTAGCGAGAAAGCATGAGTTCCCAACGCTTCTGCATATTGCATTATGGTCTTTTTTACCACTTGAGATTATCTTTGGTCGTGACGGGGAACAGCCATGGATCGAGATCATTTGATTTTAATCGCCGAAGACGAAGAGGTGTCACGGGCGTTAATGAGTAAATCTCTAGAAAAACTGGGATTTAAATGCATTGCGGTGGACAATGGGGAGGAGGCTCTGTCCGCCTTTCGTAACGTACATCCCTCTATCATTCTGTTAGATATTATGATGCCCGTGATGAACGGCATAGAATGCTGTCAAGCCATCCGCGCCGAAGGCGGGACTGGCGAAGAGGTGCCCATTATCATGATCACAGGGATGCAGGATATGGACATGGCCAACGCTTGCTACGATGCAGGTGCTACGGATTTTATCACCAAACCCATCAACTGGATTGTGTTGCAGCATCGCATACGGTACATTTTTCGAGCCTATCAAAATCTAAAAAAACTCCGTGATGGGGAATCCCGCTGGATGACGGCCCAGCGCATCGCGCAGTTGGGGTATTGGTATTATGATCGCGCCCTGAAAAACCTTTATTTTTCCGAAGAAGCCAAGCGCATTTTGGATTTGGATCCCCACCAGCGGCGTCCCTATAGCTTGGAGGAATACATGCGCCTTGTTCCCAAAGCTGACAAAGCCCTTGTGGAGAGCTTTTTTGACGATAGTTTGATGCACAACAAAAATACGGCCATTGACCATGCGCTGTTAACACAGGATCACCATTTGCGTTATGTCCACCTGCAAACGGGTATGGGATCTAAGGTAAACGCCGATGATTTGTTTATTAACGGCATTGTGCAGGATATTACCGAGCGCAAACAGTACGAAGAAACCCTGAGCATCACACAATTCGTTTTGGATCGCGCATCAGAGGGTGTGATGTGGACCAATGCGTTTGGAAAAATTCTCTATGTTAACGATGCGGCATGCCAATTGATGGATCGCCCCAAAGAGGACTTGCTCCGCAGCACCATTCATGGCCTGAGAGATTTTCATAGTCTGGATCAATGGCGAGATCATTGGAATTTGCTGAAAACCCAAGGGGCTTGCACGACCGAGGAAATTATGGCCAACAACGATGGCCATAGAACAATCATCGAATTTACGGAAAACTATTTATTTTACAAAAATAAAGAGTTTAATTGTGCTTTTATGCGGGATGTGACCAAGCGCCGCCAAGAAGAACGTGAATTAATTTTGGCCAAAGAACAAGCCGAATCCGCCAGCCGATCAAAATCCGAATTTTTGGCGAACATGAGCCATGAACTCCGCACCCCCCTCAATGCCATCATCGGGTTTTCCAGCATCATGCACAGCCAAACCTTTGGCCCCATGGGGCATGACAAGTATTTGGAATACACGCTGGACATTAAAGAAAGCGGGGATCATTTGCTAAGCATTATCAATGATATTTTGGATCTCTCAAAAATTGAGGCTGGTCAATTTCATTTATATGAATCCAAAATGAATCTAGAAAACGTTCTGAAATCTGCCATCAGGATTGTTCGGGGTCGGCCCGAGGCTGGAAAAATCTCGTTAATTGAGGATATATCAGGCACCCTGCCCATTATTTATGGCGATGAACGGGCCTTGAAACAGGTGGTGATGAATGTTCTCTCTAACGCCGTAAAATTTACCCATGAAAAAGGTACTGTGACTTTGTCCTGTCACTATGATCCAGAAAATGATTTCCCCGTGATGATTGCGTGCACTGACACTGGGGTGGGCATGCGGGGAGAGGACATAGACAAAGCCCTGAAACCGTTCACCCAAATTGATAATTCCTATGCCCGCCGGCACGAAGGCACGGGGTTGGGCCTACCCTTGGTGCAAAAACTTATGGACATGCATCAGGGTAAGCTGCACATTCAAAGCGCGGAAGGTCGTGGCACTACGGTCTCTTTATTCTTGCCCAAAGCGAGAGTGGTCGCCACCAAGGCGTGATGCTGGCAATAACAAAGACAAAAAAAGACTTGCAATCGCCAGTATAAGCGTTACATAGGAACGACTTTATCGTTTATGGATTTTAGTGTTCTGGTATGTCTCGTCAAACTCCTTTGGATCAGTATCGCAACATCGGCATCATGGCCCACATTGATGCTGGGAAAACCACCACAACAGAACGCATTTTATTTTACACAGGGCGTCAGCACAACATCGGTGAAGTCCACGAGGGCAACGCTACCATGGACTGGATGGAGCAAGAGCAAGAGCGTGGGATCACCATCACCTCCGCCGCCACAACCTGTTACTGGGCTGGCCACCGCATTAACATCATTGACACACCCGGCCACGTGGATTTCACCATTGAAGTTGAGCGTTCTCTGCGGGTTCTGGACGGTGCTGTGGCTGTTTTTGACAGTGTGGCGGGTGTTGAACCCCAATCCGAAACCGTATGGCGGCAAGCCGATAAGTACAACGTGCCGCGGATGTGTTTTGTCAATAAAATGGATCGTATCGGTGCAGACTTTTTCCGCTGTGTCGATATGATGGTGGACCGCTTGGGGGCTGTCCCCTTGGTTGTTCAGTTGCCCATTGGGGTTGAGTCTGATTTTGTTGGGGTTGTTGACCTGATTAAAAATGTTGAAATTCACTGGTTGGAAGAAAGCTTGGGGGCCAAATTTGAAGAGCGTCCTATTTCCGCCGCCTATAAAGACAAAGCCGCCGAATATCGGGAAAAAATGATTGAGCTGGCTGTTGAACAAGACGACGATGCCATGGAGAAATATCTGGCTGGCGAAGAGCCATCTATCGATGTTCTGCGGGCCTGTATTCGTCGCGGTACCATCAAGAGCGCCTTTGTTCCCGTTTTGTGTGGGTCGGCTTTTAAAAATAAGGGTGTTCAGCCCCTGTTGGATGCAGTGACGTATTATTTGCCCTCTCCTTTGGATATTGGCGACACGGCAGGTCTTAAGCCCGATTCAGATGATGCGGATTCGCGTAAACCCTCAGACACAGAACCGTTTTCTGGTTTGGCGTTTAAGATCATGACGGACCCTTTTGTGGGCTCTTTGACCTTTGTGCGCGTATACTCTGGAAAAGTTGAATCAGGTTCTTATGTTGAAAACACAACAAAGGGTAAGAGAGAGCGTATCGGCCGTATGTTGCTGATGCACGCCAATTCCCGTGAGGAAATCAAAGAGGCCTATACGGGTGATATCATCGCCTTGGTGGGCATGAAAGATACCACCACGGGGGATACCCTTTGCGATCAAAAACATCCCATTGTTCTTGAACGCATGGAATTCCCCGAGCCTGTGATCGAAGTGGCTGTTGAGCCCAAAACCAAAGCCGATCAGGAAAAGATGTCCGTAGCTTTGGGTCGTTTGGCTACCGAGGACCCTTCCTTCCGTGTCTCTGTTGACCATGAATCTGGCCAGACTGTCATTAAGGGGATGGGAGAGCTTCACTTGGAAATCATCGTTGACCGCATGAAGCGCGAGTTCAAAGTGGAGGCCAACGTGGGTGCCCCGCAGGTGGCTTATCGTGAGACCATTTCCAAGAAAATTGAGATCGACTACACCCACAAGAAGCAATCTGGTGGTGCTGGACAGTTCGCCCGTGTCATTATGACGTTCGAGCCACTGGAGCGCAGTGGAGGCTATGAATTCGTCAACAAAGTTGTGGGGGGATCCATTCCCAAGGAATATATCCCGGGGGTTGAAAAGGGCTTGATGTCTGCCAAGGACACAGGGGCCCTCGCAGGCTTTCCCGTAGTGGATTTCAAGGTGACTTTGACAGAGGGGGCTTATCACGATGTGGACTCCTCAACGCTTGCTTTTGAAATTGCCGCTCGTGCGGCCTTTCGTGAGGGCATGAGAAAAGCGGGAAGCCAAATCCTTGAGCCTATCATGAATGTTGAGGTGGTAACCCCCGAAGATTATATGGGGGATATCATCGGCGATCTGAATTCCCGTCGGGGTCAAATTTCTGGCATGGATCAACGGGGCAATGCCCGCGTGATAAATGCGATGGTCCCCTTGTCAAACATGTTTGGATATGTTAATACCCTTCGCTCAATGAGCCAAGGCCGTGCCCAATTCACCATGGTCTTTCATCATTACGAGCCCGTCCCCCACGCGATCGCTGAAGAGATCGCAGCAAAACATTCTTAATGACTAACTAAAGGTAGGAAAAACCATGGCAAAAGCAAAATTTGAACGGACGAAACCCCACGTTAACATCGGCACCATCGGTCACGTTGACCATGGAAAAACGACGCTGACGGCGGCCATCACAAAGTACTTCGGGGAGTTCAGAGATTACTCCCAGATTGACGCGGCCCCCGAAGAAAAAGCCCGTGGGATCACGATTAACACCGCCCACGTGGAATACGAAACCGCCGAGCGTCACTACGCCCATGTGGATTGTCCTGGACACGCGGATTACGTGAAAAACATGATCACAGGTGCGGCACAGATGGATGGTGCGATTCTGGTGGTAAACGCTGCCGATGGACCCATGCCCCAAACGCGGGAGCACATCTTGCTGGCCCGTCAGGTGGGTGTTCCTGCCTTGGTGGTTTTTTTGAACAAAGTGGATCAGGTGGATGACCCTGAATTGCTTGAGCTGGTGGAAATGGAAATCCGCGAATTACTCAGCAAATATGGCTTTGATGGCGACAATATCCCCATCGTTTCTGGTTCTGCTTTGGCTGCCCTTGAAGGTCGCAACCCCGAAATCGGCGAAAACAAAGTCCGTGATTTGCTGGCGGCTGTAGACAAAGCCATTCCAACCCCCTCTCGTCCCATCGACAAGCCCTTCTTGATGCCTATTGAGGATGTGTTCTCCATCTCTGGTCGTGGAACTGTGGTGACAGGCCGTGTTGAATCTGGTGTGGTCAAGGTGGGTGAAGAAGTTGAGATTGTGGGTATCAGCAAAACCCAGAAAACAACCGTTACTGGTGTTGAAATGTTCCGCAAGCTTCTTGACCAAGGTCAAGCTGGGGATAACGTGGGTGTTCTGCTTCGCGGTACCAAGCGGGAAGATGTTGAGCGTGGTCAGGTTCTGGCCAAGCCTGGTAGCATTACCCCCCACACCACCTTTAAGTGTGAGTGCTATATCCTTAGCAAAGAAGAAGGTGGTCGTCACACCCCATTTTTCTCCAACTACCGCCCTCAGTTTTACTTCCGTACCACGGACGTAACAGGTGCCATTAAATTGCCCGAAGGCAAGGAAATGGTTATTCCTGGGGACAACGTGGAAATGGAAATCGAACTGATCAGCCCCATTGCTATGGACGAAGGTCTGCGTTTTGCTATCCGTGAGGGTGGTCGGACCGTTGGTGCTGGTGTTGTGAGTAAGATTATTAAATAAAGGTCTTTACATACCCCGAAAGAGGCTGCATAATGCGGCCTCTTTTTTTCTGTGAACGCTGTGGATACGAGAATCAACTATGGACGCACAAACCATTCGAGTGCACCTTCGGGCCTTTGATCACCGGATTTTGGATAAATCCGCAGAGCAAATTGTCGATACGGTGAAGCGCACGGGATCAAAGCTTCACGGCCCTGTTCCCTTGCCGACCCGTATTGAGCGCTTTACGGTGCTGCGCTCCCCCCACGTGAATAAAAAATCACGGGAACAGTTCGAAATGCGTACCCACAAGCGTTTGATTGATATCCTAAGTCCGACTCCCCAGACTGTAGATGCTTTGATGAAGTTGGAGCTGCCTTCTGGTGTTGATGTGCAAATTAAGCTGACGCCCATGGGCGCGGTGGCTTAAGGGGAGGTTTTATGACAAAGCGTACAGGTTTAATCGCCAAAAAACTGGGAATGACGCGTCGCTTTTCTGTTGACGGTGTGTCTTCGGCAGTGACGGTGTTAAGTTTAGAAGGGTGTCAGGTTATTGGCCAGCGCACCCAAGACCGTGATGGTTATACGGCGGTTGTTTTGGGCGCGGGGGGCCGTCGCCCTTCCCGTGTCAACAAAGCCCAGCGCGTTCAGTATGCCAACGCCAATCTTTCCCCCAAGGCTATCGTGCGCGAATTTCGTGTTGAGGCAGGGGCCTTCCTTGATGTGGGGTCTCTCCTGCAAGCCGATCATTTCGTTGTGGGTCAAAAGGTTGATGTTGTCGGAACCTCTGTGGGTAAAGGGTTTGCTGGTGCCATGAAGCGTCACAATTTTGGTGGTTTGCGGGCGTCCCACGGGGTTTCTATTAGTCACCGTTCCCACGGGTCCACAGGGCAACGTCAGGACCCAGGTAAGGTCTTTAAGGGCAAAAAAATGGCTGGTCATATGGGGGATGTGCGCGTCACCCAACAGAATTTAGAGATTTTAGAAACCGATGTCGCTCGCGGCTTGGTCTTTGTTAAAGGCAGCATTCCTGGGGCCACAAACAGTTTTGTTTTGATTCAGGACGCGGTGAAGTCTCCCTTTCGGGATCTTCCTTTCCCTGGCTCTGTGGCGTCTCCTGCCCCCGCTTTGGATGTTCAGGCCCCTTCGTCTGAGTCCAACGCTGCTGCCCCTGAGGCCGCCCCGAGTGACACATCTGGTGATACGTTAGAAAGTTAAGAGTCGTTTTATGCAGTACGCCTTGCTTACAGGACCCGATTTAAAAGCCACGGATGTGGCTTTGCGGGATGATGTTTTTGCTCTGTCCCCTTTGCGCCCCGATATTATGGCGCGGGTGGTGCAATGGCAGTTAGATAAACGCCGCTCAGGATGTCACAAAACCAAAGGCATCTCCGACATTCAGGGAACCACAAAAAAACCCTATAAACAAAAGGGAACAGGAAATGCCCGTCAGGGTTCTTTGCGTTCCCCACAGTATCGCGGTGGGGCCACAATTTTCGGGCCTGTAGTTCGGGATCATGGGTATGCGTTGAACAAAAAAATTCGGGTTTTGGGATTAAAACATGCTCTGTCATCAAAGTGCATAGATCAATCCTTAGTGATTGTGGATGCGTATCCGGCGTTTGAAAAAGCCAAGGATGCCGCCGCTTGGGCCAAAAAACTTGGGTTGGTTAAGCCCCTTTTTATTGTCAATCAGGCAGATATGGATGCTCCATTTGTCAGGGCTTTGCGCAACCTTAAAGATGTTCGTTTGTTGGCGCTGGAGGGACTGAACGTTTACAGTCTGCTTCAGTCCCGTCATGTTGTGATCACGGCCGCCGCCAAAGAGGCTATCGAGCAGAGGTTTGCGTTATGAAACAAGGTTTATTATCCACGAAAAAAAGAAAAATCAGCTCTTTTGACATCCTGCGTCGCCCCATTGTGACGGAAAAGTCCACGATGCAAGGTGAAATCGGCAACAAAGTGGTGTTTGAGGTTTTGCCCGCCGCCACCAAAAACGATGTGAAGTTAGCCATGAAAGAGGTCTTTTCCGTGACCGTTGAAAAGGTGAACATCATTCGCCTGCCCGCCAAAACAAAGCGGTTCAAGGGCGTGGTTGGGCACCGCAATGCTACAAAAAAGGCCATTATCACCCTGAAAGACGGTGAAACCCTTAATTTTTTTGATGGAGTCTAGATCATGGCCTTAAAAGCCTATAAACCCGTTACCCCAGGAACGCGTGGCTTGATTCTGTCCACATCTTCGGATTTGTGGAAGGGTCGTCCTGAAAAAAGCTTGGTGTCTGGTCTTCACTCCACAGGGGGCCGTAATAATTTGGGGCGTGCCACAAATCGCAACATCGGTCCCCGTCACAAGCGTTTGTATCGTCAGGTTGATTTCAAGCGCGCTAAGCACGATGTCGTCGCAACGGTGGAGCGTCTGGAGTATGACCCCAACCGCACAGCTTATATTGCCTTGATCGTTTATGAGGACGGTGAGAAAGCCTACATCTTGGCCCCCCAGAAATTAAAAGCTGGTGATAAAGTTCTTTCAGGTGAAAAAGCTGACATTCGTGTGGGGAACGCTCTGCCTTTAGCCAACATTCCCTTGGGGACAGTGGTTCACAATGTGGAAATGAAGCCCGGCAAAGGCGGCCAGATGGCGCGTAGTGCAGGAGCCTCTGTTCAATTGGTCGCGCGGGATCAGGGATATGCCCAGCTGCGTCTTGCCTCTGGTGAGGTGCGCCTTGTCCCCGCCAGTTGCTATGCGACCATTGGGATGGTCTCCAACCCTGATCACCAGAACGAAGTTTTGGGTAAAGCGGGACGGAATCGCTGGAAAGGACGCCGCCCCCATGTTCGTGGGGTGGCCATGAACCCTGTGGATCACCCGCACGGTGGTGGTGAAGGGAAAACATCTGGTGGTCGTCACCCCGTGACGCCATGGGGAAAATCCACCAAAGGCAAAAGGACGCGCCGGAACAAGGCCACGTCCAAATATATTGTTAAACGACGCTATCAGAAATAAAGGACACTGTATATGCCCCGTTCTATCTGGAAAGGTCCGTTTGTTGACGGTTATTTAATTGATAAAGCAGCTAAAGTGGCCTCTTCTGGTCGCCGCGATATCATTAAAACTTGGTCACGCCGCTCCACCATTCTCCCTAACTTTGTGGGGTTAACTTTTGGTGTGTATAACGGCAAAAAATTTGTGCCTGTGACGGTGAACGAAGACATGATTGGCCACAAGCTGGGTGAATTTGCCCCTACACGGACCTTTTTGGGTCACGGTGCTGATAAAAAAGCGAAAAAGAAGTAAGGTGTTTGTATGACCCGTTTTGCCCAAGCCATGAATACTGTTGTGCGCAGCAGCCCCCAAAAACTTAATGTGGTTGCGGGCAGCATTCGCCGTAAGCATGTTCAGGATGCCATTCACATCCTGACGTTTTCTCAAAAGCGCGTGGCAGATGTGGTGTTGAAAACCTTGAACTCTGCCATTGCCAACGCCGAAAACAATCACGGTCTGGACGTGGATCGTTTGTATGTCAAAGAAGCGTTTGTGGGGAAAAGCTTGGTCATGAAACGTTTTCGGGCGCGGGCTCGTGGTCGCGGCGCACGTATTGAAAAGCCTGTCAGTCGTATTACTGTTATTTTGGCAGAAGAGGAGATTTAGGTTATGGGTCAGAAAGTCAACCCCATTGGGTTCCGTTTGAAGGTCAACAAGGACTGGGATTCCCGTTGGTTTGCGGGTAAGTCTTATCAGGAAACTCTGTTGCAGGATCTTGAAATCCGGAAGTATTTGGAGAAGCGCCTGAAAGCGGCTTATATCAGTAAAATTGTCATCGAGCGTCCAGCCAACAAGCCCATCGTGAACTTGTATTCGGGTCGTCCTGGATTGATTATTGGTAAAAAAGGGACAGACATTGAATTATTGCGCAAGGATTTAGCCAAGTTTTTGGGGCGGGATGTTCAGATCAACATCGTTGAAATTCGCAAGCCCGAAATCGAAGCCAAGTTGGTGGCTCAAAACGTGGCCTCTCAGTTGGAAAAGCGAGTGGCCTTTCGTCGGGCTATGCGCCGTGTGGTTCAGTCGGCACTGCGTTTCGGTGCTGAGGGCATTCGGATTAACTGCAGTGGCCGTTTGGGGGGCGCGGAAATCGCTCGCATGGAATGGTATCGTGAAGGTCGGGTTCCCCTTCACACCCTGCGTGCCGATATCGACTATGGAGAAGCAGAGGCTTTGACAACCTACGGCGTTATTGGTATTAAGGTCTGGATTTACAAAGGTGAAATTCTCAAAGATGGCGAGCGCGAAGATCTGCGCACCGCAGCATAGATAACCACAACGGAGTTAGGCATGTTTAGCCCCAAGAAAACAAAATACCGTAAAGCGCATAAAGGGCGCATCAAAGGCGAGACCAAAGCTGGAGATCGTTTGAATTTTGGTCAGTTTGGTTTAAAAGCCTTAGCTGCTGATCGCATTACGGCTCGCCAAATCGAGGCGGCCCGTCGTGCCATCACCCGTCACCTGCGTCGTGCAGGTAAGCTCTGGATTCGTGTGTTCCCAGATTTGCCTGTATCCCGCAAACCTGCGGAAGTGCGTATGGGAAGTGGAAAAGGAACACCAGAATTCTGGGCTTGTCGTGTAGCTCCGGGGCGCATTCTTTTTGAAATTGAGGGTGTATCGGAAGAGCAAGCCCGTGAGGCTTTTGCTTTGGCTCATGCCAAGTTGCCGATTCAGTCAAAATTTGTTAAACGTCTGCCATGTGAGTAAACATTATGAAATTGTCGGAACGAAAGGCCGCTTTGTTGCGGGGCAAAACCAAAGATGAACTCACCGATATGCTGCATCATTGTCAGCGTGATTTGATGGGTATGCGCTTTAAAAAGAAAAGCGGGGGCGTGGAAAACACAACCCGTTTTCGTTTTGTGCGTCGTCGCATTGCCCAAATTAAGACCCTGTTGAATAACCCTGCCTAAAGGATCATTGTTATGCCCCGTCGTGTGATGCAAGGTGTTGTTGTGAAGGATGCTAAAGACAAAACCATCAGTGTTTTGGTTGAGCGTTCCGTAAAGCACCCTGTGTATAAAAAGTACATTAAGCGTTCCAAAAAATTCTTGGCTCATGATGAAGCCAACCGCTCCCGTCAGGGCGACGTTGTATCCATCGTGGAGTCCCGTCCCTTTTCTAAGAGAAAAACATGGGTCCTGTTAGATGATACAGGTGCCTCTGTACAAGGAGTTTCTGTATGATTCAGATGCAAACACGTTTAGACGTTGCGGATAACTCTGGTGCCAAAACTGTTATGTGTGTTAAGGTTTTGGGCGGATCAAAAAAAAGAACCGCTGAGATCGGGGATGTGATTGTGGTGTCGGTTAAGGACGCCATTCCTCGGGGGAAAGTGAAAAAGGGGGATGTGCATCGCGCTTTGGTTGTGCGGACCCGTTTTGGTGTGCGTCGCCCCGATGATTCTCTGATTCGTTTTGATAACAATGCTGTTGTTATCATCAACAAGCAGGGCGAGCCTGTGGGAACCCGTATTTTTGGCCCTGTGACTCGTGAGCTGCGTTCGAAAAATTACATGAAAATTATATCTTTGGCCCCGGAGGTCCTATAATGAAACAAAAAGTCAAAATTAAGCGCGAAGACAGGGTGGTTGTGCTGTCTGGCAAGGATAAGGGCAAGCGTGGCAAGGTGTTAAAAGTCCTGCCGTCTGAAAATAAGCTGATTGTGGATGGTGTCAATGTGGTCACCAAGCACCAGAAGCCTACCCAGCTGGATGCTGGTGGTATTCGTCGTTTTGAAAAGGCCATTGATGTTTCCAATGTGGCCCTCTTGGACCCTAAGTTGGATGTGCCCACCCGCGTGGGGTATAAGATCATTGATGGAAAAAAGGTCCGTTATGCGAAAAAGTCAGGAGAAGTGATCGATGGTTGAAACGCAGCCCCGTTTAAAACAGCAGTATCTTAAAGACATTCGCCCTGCGCTGATGCAAGAGCTTGGCTTATCGAATGTGATGCAAGCTCCCCGTTTGGAAAAAATCGTTATCAATGTTGGTTTTGGTGACGCGGTTCAGGACAGCAAAAAATTGGATAAAGTTGTGGCCGACATAGCGCTTTTGGCTGGTCAAAAGCCCATGGTTACACGCGCTAAAAAATCCATTGCCACCTTCAAAGTACGTCAAGGTATGGTGATGGGATGCAAAGTCACTCTGCGCCGCGAGCGCATGTATGAATTTCTGGATCGTCTGGTGACTATCGCTATGCCCCGCATCCGAGATTTCCGAGGGATTTCTGTAAAATCCTTTGATGCCCAAGGTAACTATGCTATGGGGATTAAAGAGCACATTATCTTTCCCGAAATTGATTACGATAAGATTGACAAAGTTTTCGGAATGGATATAGTCCTCGTTTCTAGCAGTAACCGCGCGGATCACACCAAGGCCTTGCTAAAGGCATTTGGTTTTCCGTTTTATAATTAAAGTGAGACCTGTTCATGGCTAAACTGTGCATGAAAGAACGTGACAAGAGTCGTCGTCGCAAGGCTGAAAATGCTTTGGCCCGTCGTACAGCCCTTGTGGCAAAAGTCAAAGACCGCTCTTTGCCTATGGAAGACCGTCTGATGGCTGTTCGTAAATTATCCGAAATGCCCCGAAATTCCGCGAAAGTTCGTATTCGTAACCGCTGCGCTTTGACAGGTCGCTCTCGGGGCGTATATCGTAAGTTTGGTTTGTCTCGTATTAAATTGCGGGAGTTGGCTTCTGCTGGCCAGCTTCCTGGTGTTGTAAAATCAAGTTGGTAAGCCATTATGACCATGACCGATCCTATTGGGGCTATGTTAACCTCGCTTCGCAATGGTGCTGCGGCGCGTAAAACGCAGGTGGCTGTGCCGGCGTCTCGTTTAAAACAGTCGATTTTGGATGTTTTAAAGCGCGAAGGTTACATTCGCGGCTACGAAGTGCGGGATGTTCGTCCTCGTGTTCAAGAAATCGTCATAGAGCTGAAGTACTATCAAGGCCAGCCTGTGATTAAGGAAATCTCCCGCGAATCAAAGCCCAGTCGTCGTGTGTACTGTGGTGCCTCGGGTATGCCAAAGGTTCATAATGGTTTGGGTATTGGGATTGTGTCCACCTCTTTGGGTATTTTTTCTGACGCTGAGGCGAGGAAAGCAGGCTTGGGCGGTGAATGGATTTGTACTGTGTTTTAAAGTTTTGGAGTTTTGTGCCATGTCCCGCGTCGGAAAGCATCCTGTTATTGTTCCTAAAGATTGCTCTGTTTCTTTGAATCAGGGGATTTTGTCCGTGCAAGGTAAGCTTGGTGCCCTCTCCTTATCCCTCCCCCAAGGTGTGGATGTATCCGTTGAGGATCATCAGATTACCGTAAAGCCAGCCTCGGCCAGTAAGCAGAGTCGCGCCCTGTGGGGCACCATTCGTGCCCGCATTCAGGGCATGGTTGTGGGCACGACCGTTGGCTTTACAAAGACTCTAGAGTTGGTGGGCGTTGGGTATCGTGCTGCCTTGAAGGGCAATGCTATTGATCTTCAGTTGGGTTTTAGTCACCCGATAGTGTTTGATCTGCCTGCGGGTGTGACAGCCAAATGTGAAAAGCCCACCACCATTCAGTTGCACAGTTATGACAAACAAGTTGTGGGTCAGGTCGCAGCGAAAATTCGTTCTATTCGTGCCCCAGAGCCCTATAAAGGCAAAGGCGTGCGCTATGAAGGTGAGATCGTTCTGCGTAAAGAAGGCAAAAAGAAATAGGTTTCCATCATGGCTAAGAAAATATCCTCTTTTGAAAAGCGTCGTGCCCGCGTTCGGACGCAGTTGAAGGCCTCTGCTACGGTGTCCCATCGTTTGAGTGTTTACCGCTCTAACACGTCCCTGTATGCCCAAGTGATTGATATGACATCGGGTCATGTGGTGGCTTCGGCATGTTCTCGGGATGAGGCTTTGAAAAAGATGGAAAGTGCCCTCCCCAAGCGTTCTGTGAATCTGGGCTCTTGCAAGGAGGTAGGTGTTCTTTTGGCTAAGCGGGCTCTGGAAAACAATGTTAGCAAAGTGTATTTTGATCGCAGTGGTTATCAGTACCACGGGCGCGTCAAATCCTTGGCTGAGGGTGCCCGTGAAGGCGGTTTATTATTTTAGGAAAAACGGAAAGCCATATGGATTACATTGAAAAGCTGGTTGCTATTAACCGTGTGGCCAAAGTTGTTAAAGGGGGCCGTAAATTTGCCTTCGCTGCTTTGGTTGTTGTTGGCGATGGTCAGGGCCGCGTGGGATATGGGTCTGGAAAGGCCAAAGAGGTTCCAGAGGCCATGAAGAAAGCCATTGAAAGTGCAAAAAAAAATATGGTTCGTATCAATCTGCGTGAGGGTCGTACCCTGCATCATGATGTCGTTGGCCGTTTCGGTTCGGGGCGCATTACCCTGCGTAGTGCCCCTGCGGGTACGGGAATCATTGCGGGGGGGCCTTCCCGTGCAGTGTTCGAGGCCTTGGGTGTTCACGATGTGGTGGCGAAATCCTTGGGATCCTCTAACCCCTATAACATGATTCGGGCCACTTTGGCTGGACTGACGGCAACCACGGCCCCTAAGCTGGTGGCAGCTAAGCGAGATTTGAAAATTGGTGACCTTGTCCGTCGCCGCGGAGATACCAAAGATCATCAAGATCAAGATCAGGAGCAAAGTTATGGAAACGACAGCCACGAAGCGTAAAGCCCCACAGGCTGCAAAAAAGGATGCTGCTGGGGGTGTGAAGACGTCATCCTCTCAGAAACAGGTCGTGTCTTCCTCCTCTACCCTGCGCTTGACGCAGGTTCGGAGCTTTTTTGGTATTTTGCCCAATCAACAGGCTTGTTTGATTGGTTTGGGTCTGCGAAAAATTCATTCCACATCCGTGGTTCAGGATACGCCGGCTGTGCGCGGCATGATCACCAAAGTTCGTCATTTAATTCGTGTTGAGGATGGTTCTGTATGCAACTAAACGCTGTTCGGGATAATAAAGGGGCTCGCCGCGGTCTGATGCGCGTGGGTCGTGGCATTGGAAGCGGTAAAGGCAAAACCTGTGGTCGTGGTGGGAAAGGTCAGACGGCCCGCACGGGTGTGGCGATCAACGGATTTGAAGGGGGCCAAATGCCTCTACACCGCCGTTTGCCCAAAAAAGGCTTTACCAATATTTTCAAAAAACAATACTCTGTTGTGAATGTGGGAACCCTGCAAGCTGCTGTGAATTCAGGCCGTTTGGATGCATCCCAGATCGTGACTACGGCAGATTTAGTGCGTTTAGGGATTGCCTCCAAAGCCACACATGGTCTTCGTGTGCTCAGCCAAGGCGAGATCACAACCAAGATTTCCCTGAATGTTCAGGGCGTTTCCGAATCCGCCTTGAAGAAAATACAGACCGCGGGCGGGTCTGTGGTTGTTGAGGCTTTGTCAGGACGTTAAGGATACGTTCGGGGCGGGTTTTTAAGAAAATTCTTGGGCAAACAGCGCTTGTTGTCTTGTGATACCAAGACACAATCAAGACCCCCCTCTCCCCGTCGGGGAGAGGGTTGGGTAGAGGGGGTTGCAATAAGAATAATGTTATGAAAAATAATGCAAAAGACCGCCTCCCTAACCCTCCCCCGCAAGCGGGAGAGGGAATTTTTCAAAAACATGGGGGCATTTGTATGTTTTTGAATGTGAATTGGTATGAGTGCTCCGTTTTTGGTTTCTGAATGACCTGTTCATTCATCGGACGTATTGGTGAGGCCTTTAACCATCCCTTAGAAGGTTATGTGGATGCTGTGGTTATGTGTCAAAAATACTCGTGAGAACACTTTGAGGGGTGAGATGGTTCAGAGGCTTAAACACTTTATTATTATGAGTAGCCTTTTTTTGATCATGTTGTGTGTTTCTTCGTTGGCGCATGCCGATGGACTCTCCCCTGGCGCCGTGGGTGCTATGGGGATTATTGAGCCAAAATCCCGCGTGTTAACCTTGACCCACAAAGGCACCATGGAGCCTGTAACCGTGTCCATGCTGTTTGTGCAGGAGGGGGAATTTGTGGCGGAGGGCCAACCGCTGGCGCAACTAGGCAATCGCGCCACCAGAAAAGCCGAATTAGAGGAAGCCAAGGCCCGTCTGGTCCGCCTGAAAGCCCAACTACAGCAAAATGATGTTACAGAGGTCTTTACCCGAAAAGAATACGAACGGCGCAAAGTCTTACAGCACCAGCAGGCCATTAGTGTATCTGAAAAAGATGAAACAGAAAAAAACTGGAAAACCGCTGCGGCTCAAGGTGCGGCCCTGAGGGCCGAGATCCTAGAGGCTGAGGCCAGCTTGGCGGTGGCGGTGCAAAATCTGGAGGATACCACCATACGCGCCCCATTTGCAGGGACGATTTTGGAGATTTTGACCCGTCAGGGCGAGCGTGCATCGGACAAGGGGATTATGACTTTTGCCAACTTATCTGCCATGGATGTGCGGGCTGAAGTGTTTGAAAGCGATATTGCCCGCATCAAAACAGGTCAAAAAGCAGAAATTTTTTTGCCCCAGCAGATCATGCCTGTTCAGGGGGTTGTGTATCATGTGGGCTTTGTGGTGCGGGGGAATGATGTGAATGATACGGACCCCTTAGCAGATCGGGATAATCGCGTGGTTTCTGTGCGTATTGCGGTGGATCCAGCGATAGCGCCGCAGTTGAAAAACCAGATTTACCGCCGTGTTTCTGTGCGCTTCGTCCCCAAAATGTGACAGCGTTGATGCCCATGAAGTCCGTATCTTTGGCGCAACAGTTTCATTTTGCGGGGCGCTTGGCGTGGCGTCAGATGGTCTTTAGCCGTGCCAAGCTGTTGGCGGCGGTGTTGGGTGTTATGTTTGCCTGTGTTTTGGTCTATATTCAAACGGGGTTTCGGGATGCATTGTATGCCAGTGTGATTTTGGCCCCATCAAAAATCGATGGAGATTTGTTTTTGATCCATCGCCAGACTGAGGCTTTCTGGCGAACCATTCCCTTCGCACGGGCCGAATTGTACCGCACCATGGCCCATCCCGATATCAAAGAAGTCATTCCTCTATATATGGGCTTAGCCCCTTTTAAAAATCCGCAGGATCACACCAAGCGTACGTTGACTATCTATGGCTATGACCCCTTAACCCATCTCATGACCATGCCAGAGGTGATTGCCCAAAGTGCGCAACTGATTGATCCAGATACAGGATTGTTTGATAAGGCCTCGCGCCCCGAGTTTGGACCTATCGCAGGGCTGTTGCCTAAAGGGCCTGTTGTAACAGAAATCAATGATCGCGCCGTCACGTTGCGCGGGACATTTGTTTTGGGGGGATCCTTTGCCTCGGATGGGAATGTGATTGTCAGTGATAATAACTTTTTTCGTATTTTTTCCGCCCGCGCACCAGAGCAGATTGATCTGGGGGTGATTCGCTTAAAGGCTGGCGCAGACCCTGTGGCGGTACAAGCCAGCCTGCGTCAGCGCGTCAGTCCCGATGTTTACCTTTTTACCTTCCCTGAAATGAAACAACACGAATTTGATTATTGGCAAAAAAACGTTCCTGTGGGGTTTATTTTCGGTTTTGGAACGGTGATGGGGTTGGTGGTGGGGATGATCATTGTGTATCAAATCTTGTTTACGGACATTGCTACCCATTTAAATCAATACGCGACATTAACGGCTATGGGATATACGTTTCGTTATTTGTTTATGGTGGTATTGGCATCGTCTCTGATTTTGGCTGTGCTGGGGTTTGTGCCTGGGACGTTACTGGCGTGGGTATTGTATCAGGTGGTGGAAACCAACATTTTTTTGCCCATGCCTATGCCCGTATTGAAAATGATTTCAATTTTTTCAATGATTTTGGTGATGTGTACCCTGTCAGGGGCTTTGGCCATGCAGAAACTGCGTGCGGTAGATCCTGCGGAGATGTTTTAGGGCGGGCAATGACAGAAAACATCACATCCCATCTACGCCCTCTACCCCCAACATCCCCTGAGACGTTCTTTGTTTACATGAAGGTGTGATGACACATCAAAAAACACCGAAAGCGGTTGTTGTTTGTGAGGGGGGTAAAAGCAACGCCTCATGCAAAAAATGTTTGGCTAATGTCCCGATCCAACGTGTTGCTATGGGTTTGAAAGGTATCGATAAATTCATGCATGCCGTGGTTTAAAACGCTCTCGATGGTGGCATCGGCCAGAAAAGACCGCAGGGTGGACATGGACTGTTCAATATCGGTATCGCTGGCGGTGGCGGCCACAATGCTGTGTAAAGACCGCGCCGCCTGATGCGTGCAGCGTAGGATGGATCGAGGGAATGAGGGATGAAAAATCAAAAAATCTGCCACATTTTTGTAATTGATGGTGTGGTGTTGCTTGAGGTACATTTCAAAGGCACTGACGGATTTTAAAACCGCGCTCCATTCCACCGCATCATAGGGGGAATCAAAATACTCTAAACTGGGCAACAGCAGAAAGTACTTCACATCCAAAATACGCGCCGTTTTATCGGCACGCTCTAGCATGCGGCCTAAATCGGCAAAATGCCATGCCTCGCCGTGGGTCATGGTATCTTCGAGCAGGCCCGTAAACACATAGCCCGCGCGGCGGATGGACAAATAAAAATCCTGCAAATCCCCAATTTTGCGACGTCTGGCCTGTTTTTGGGTTAGATGATGCACATCATTGATGGCCATCCATAAATCCGAAGACAAAATTTCTCTCACGGTTCGGGCATTTTCTCTAGCGCGGTGAATGCAAGACAGAATGGAATTGGGATTTTCCTCGTCAAACGTCAAAAAATGCAGGACGTTTTTTTCATTATGATCATCGTAACGACGGCGAAAATCCTCATCATCACCCGACGCTGCCACCAAAGGGGCCCAGCGTCCATTGTCATGCTCTAATCCCAAATCCAGCATCAGGTGAATGTTGACGTGAATAAAACGGGCCACGTTATCGGCGCGTTCCAAATAACGACTCATCCAGTAAACAGCGTTGGCCACACGGCTGAGCATTGGTTTAGTCCTCCAAAATCCATGTATCTTTGCTGCCGCCCCCTTGGGAGGAATTGACCACCAGCGACCCCTTCACCAACGCCACACGAGTCAAGCCCCCAGGCAAAACAAAAACCTCGTCGCTGGATAGCACATAGGGCCGAAAATCTACGTGGCGTCCCTCAATCCCCTCAGGTGTCAGGGTGGGGGCGCGGGACAGGGACAGCGTGGGCTGGGCAATGTAATCCCGTGGGTTGGTACGAATGGCCTCGGCAAAGGTGTTGCGCTCTTCTGCCGTGGATTTGGGGCCAATCAACATGCCATAACCCCCAGAAAGATTCACAGCCTTCACCACCAGAGTTTCCAGATTGTCCAAAACATACTGCCGCTGGGCATCATCCGAACACAGATAGGTAGGGACGTTGGGAATGATGGCCTCTTCCCCCAAATAATAGCGGATCATGGCGGGGACATAGGCATAAATCGCTTTATCATCCGCAACCCCCGTACCAGGGGCATTGGCAAGGGCCACCGTGCCCCGCCGATAACAGTCCATCAGCCCCGCAACCCCCAACAAGGAGTCTGGACGAAACGCCACAGGATCCAGAAAGATATCATCTATGCGGCGGTAAATCACATCCACCTTTTTCAGGCCCCGTGTGGTTTTCAACCAGACGTAGCCCCCCGATACCGTCAAATCTGCCCCTTCAGCCAAAAAGACCCCCATTTGTTGGGCCAAAAAGGCATGTTCAAAATAGGCAGAATTGTACATACCAGGGGTTAGAACCACCACGGTGGGGTCCGCTTCGCTGGAAAGGCGGCGCAGCATCTGGTAAAGCTGGTTGGGATAGTTGGATACGGGGCGCACGCGCATAGCCTCAAATGCCCGCGGAAAGGTGCGCTTTTGCATGGTGCGGTTTTCCAGAACATAGGAAATGCCCGATGGGCAGCGCACGTTATCCTCCAAAACGTAAAACATCCCCTGTTCATCCCGCACCAAATCAATGCCCGCAATATGGGCCCATGTGTTTTTAGGGGGTGTTAATCCCTGACACGCAGGCAGGTAACAGGCACTGGACAGAACCAACTCACGGGGAATGACCCCATCGCGCAAAATGTTCTGGTCATGATAAATATCGTGAATAAAAGTGTTCAAGGCCAAGATGCGCTGTTTTAATCCCCGCTCTAACACCGCCCACGTTTGCCCCGTAATGATGCGGGGCAAAATATCAAAGGGAATGATTTTTTCGTGTCCCTGACGGTCGCCGTAAACGCTAAAGGTAATCCCCTGCTGGAACATGGCCAGCTCGGCCGCCCGTTGGCGACGCCGTAAATCCTTGCTGGAGAGGGCATTGATCTGGGCAATCAGAGGGGCGGCTTCGGGTCTGGGCTGCCCATCGCTCAGGAACAGCTCATCATAAAACCCATCAGTGTGATACTGTGAAAAATGCATAAGGCACTCTAACCCGTTTTCCAACCAAAAGGAAGGGGGCGCGGTATCTTTTAAAAAGAGCGTCCCAAGAATAGATAGACGGACCGCATTCCCCCTTCGGACTGGCCGTAGCCCAAGTATACGGGGCCAAAGATAGTGTCCGTGCCAAAAAATCCCGATCCAGAGGCGATGGGATCGCTCATCAAATCTTGGTGCTGTTCCTGATAATCCCCGACCTCAAACGATCCCCCCACATAAACAGGCAGATGAAAGAGGTCTTCGCTGTTGCCATACAGCTGGTGGATGTACAGAAGGCGATTGCTGCTGATGTTAGGGCTTAGGATTTGGTCTTTTTGGTAACCCGAAAAATTCAGGAATCCACCCCCCAAAAATTGGCCATTGATGGGGGCGTCATCTTCCAGCGAGAGATCCAAGCTGCTGGTGAAAATAAAGGTGTTTTTGTCATCTAAACTTTCTACCCATGTCATGCGCCCTTGCCCCTGCTCATAACGGCTTGTGGAGCCTAGGGTTTCCGTGGCTTTGCGAAAGGTTATGTTGCCAAATTTCCCTTTTTTGGGAAAATTGATTTGATCTAAGGTGTCATAATCAATGGACACAAAGGCATCTCCAATATCAAAGTCATTGTCGATGCCCGAGGGGCGATCGCCTGTTTTCAGGTCCGCGTACCCATAGCCCCGCTCAAGGCCTACACGGGCCTCGCCGTCGTTATCCAGCAGCGTTGTGCCCACAGCCGCTTGGGCGGTGTAGCGGGTTAGGCGGTATTTGGCAATCTCCTGTTTGTTTTGCAAAATGGGGATATTTTGCCCCTCGTACCCCCCACTGGCGGCCACGAAGGGGCCTTTTTCAGCACTTAAGGGTTGGTACCATTCGGCTTTGGCTTTGTTGTTTTCCCCCACTTGGCCGTCTAGATTTAGCTCGCCGCCTAAATTATTCAACAGGGTTTGCGAATAACGAGTGGAGAGATTATAGGATGTGTTGCCTTCAAAATTATCCTCTAAATTCAGGCCAAACCGCAGGTTATCCATTGACCATGCTTTGGGCTGTGCGGCGATGGAAAGGCCTTTTTCAGAGAAGGGTATCGCCTCGGATACGGTGGTAGGAGATGGAGCCTTGGGCGTTACCCCAACGTTTCCATGGTCTTTTTGGGCTTTGTCTGTGGCGGATACAATAACGCCCGCTTTTTGCCCAGAGCGATCCACAATATCAAAAGTGACGCTTTCAAAATGTCCTGTCCCATAAAGACGGGATAAATCCTGCTGCAAAACTTGCATGGATAGGGGTTCGCCAGATTTTATGGACATGTTTTGCCACAGGATTTCATCACTGAGTTTTGAATCATTCTTTAGTTCCACAAACTCAATAAGGGGGTTTGGGGGTACGGGGCGGTATTGACGGGCGCGAAGGGCGGCGTAGTCTGCAGGGGACACTGACAAAGGCGCCAAAGCCTTGTGTTGGTCCTGCGCAGCCTTGATGCCGGGCTTGATGATCGCTTTAGCCTGTGCAAAATCGCTGGAGCTAAACCCGTCAATATCAGGACGAATGTAAACATCCTGAACGGTCAGGGTGGTGAGTTGCCGATCCTCGTTTTGCTTGATCAAAATGGAAATCATCTGTCCAGCCACGTCTAGGGCAGAGGTTAGTTCGGAATACTCCTTAAGAAGCGTGGGAATATGAACCACAATCAGGTGGTTGGCCCCCATGGCTCTGGCTACATCCATGGGCAGGTTGTTGGATGCGCCCCCATCCACCAAAAATTTTCCATCAATCTCTACAGGGGCAAAAACCCCAGGCACAGACATGCTGGCCCGCATGGCCCGAACCAAGGACCCATGCCCCAAAATCACAGGATTTCCCGTTTCCACATCCGAGGCCACAGCGCGAAAGGGAATGGGCAACCGATCAAAATCAGTAATCCCATGACTGCGCAGGGTGAATTCCAAAAACGCCAGATCAATCTGATTGCCCAAAATGGCCCCTTTGGGCAGGGCAACCTTGCCTTCGTCGTTGATGCCGATTTTAAAATCCATTAAAAAGTTTAGATCATCCCGCTTGCGCTGAAAGGTTAAATCACGCCGCTCACTAGGCTCGCTGAATAATGTAGCCCATTGAGAGGTTTCTACTAGGGTTTCCAGTTCCTGCGCGGAGTAACCCGAGGCATACAACCCCCCCACAATGGCACCCATGCTGGTGCCAGCGATGCAATCGATGGGAACGCGCTGTTCCTCTAAAACTTTCAAAACACCCACATGGGCAATCCCCAAGGCGCCTCCGCCAGAAAGCACCAAGCACGTCTTGGCCTCCGCGGCTGAGAAGGCAGAGAAAAGCAACACAACAAACCCTAAAATCCATCGATGCGTCATCATGAATCAAGGATTTAGCATGAAAGGAGAGCCCTACCTAGTGTTTCTTCCTCCCTTATGAAAACCATCGCATTATAGTGGGGAGTATGCTTTAACGTAAAGTGTCACGACACATTTAGGATGGCCATGAGACTGGTTGTTGTTTGTTTTATGCTTTTGACCCTTTCCCAAAGGTTTCACGCGGCCTTTGCCGCCGATGCGGGGGATGCTATTGACAATCCAGTGTTGGCTTGGACGCAGGATTCAGAGATCCTCTCGCGCATTGAACACAACCTCAATGCCCTGAAACAAGTTCAGGCCACCTATATCCAGCTGGAAGAAGGCAAACCCGATCAAACCGGCACGCTTTACTGGAAGCGTCCCAACCAAATGCACCTGAAAATGTCAACGCGACAATATCTGATTGTGAAATCAGGGACAGCGGTTTTTTATGATTTGAATTTGGGCCAGCGGACCTATATTTCCATTGATGATCTGCCGTTGTCGTTTTTGTTGCAGGACCCCGTAGTGCTGCGCAACCGCACGGACTATACATTTCAAGTCGCCCATGATGAAACGCGGACGTTTTTGCGGGTGTTGCCCCAATCCCCCGACCAGCCGCCCCTGTATTTTTTGTTTGATAAAAAAACACTTAAACTGATGGGGTGGGCCTATGTGGATCCTGTGGGCAGTCCGATTCGCACCCACTTGACGTCTTTGCAGCAGCCCGAATCCTTGAATCCTGATTTGTTTAAATTGCGTCAAAATTTCCCAGGATTTGAAAAACGATAGCCCCAGCATAGGTGCCGTTTTTGGCCATAGCCTTTGGTGCGGAACACGTGAAACCCTGCGGCCTGTAAGCCCCGCCGCACATCGGATGCTGCTGTAAAAGTCGCAAAGGTTCCCCCCCAAAAGGTGTTCTGCCCCACCCCTGATAAAACCGAAGGATGCCACATTGTTGGATTTTTGGCGGGGGCAAAACCATCCAAAAACCACGCATCCACTGTGGCGGGCCAATGGGTCAGGGCTTGGGCCGCATCTTGAACAAATATCTGTAATATAAAAGTTTTGTTGTCTTGCAAGGGGATGGTGATGGCCTGAGAACAGGCATCCTGATAATGATGGGACAGAAGCAGGCTATGGGCCATGGGAAACAGGGCCTGCCAAGGCTCTCCTATCACCCTGAGTTGGGCAAGGCTGAGGGGGTATTGTTCAACCGCGCAGTATCTCAGTGTGCTGCCCGCTGGTGCCACACGCAGCCATAAATCAAGAGTGATTATGGCATTCAGGCCACTGCCAAATCCCAATTCCCCGATGGTGAAGGTGGGGGTAACCCTCAACCGCTGGGGCAGAAAGTTATGATTCATAAACACATAGCGGGATTCCGCCACTGGATCACAGGGCTGGAAATAAACATCATCAAATACAGGCGAAAAGCCATATCCGGAGGCGATGATGGTTTCCTGATTTTCCTTGACATTTTCCATACAATTCGATATGGTTTTTAGGTTGCTGTGAGAGTGTCCCGCCATGTCCCTATCCTATCAACGTAAAAAAGATGCTGGTGAAACGCAAAAGGCCAGAGCGTGGATCCTTAAGTCCTTTGTGTGGTTTGTTTCTATTGTGTATGTGGGAACGGCCGTTTCCGCCAGTTTTTTTTATTTGATGAAAAATGGGGTCAGCAAGCCGAACTTGATGGGGCTGGGAACGTATTGGGAAACCATGCTATCCCCCATGCTGTTTTATGAATTTCATTTAAACTGGATTGGCAATGTGGGGGGTGTTCCTAACGACTGGCGTATTTTTGGTCTGCCTGTTGAAATGTTCATCACGTTTCTGCCCGCCAGCTTGCTGTTGTTTTATATGTTGGTGCGGAACCCCTATAGCTTTATTGATGATACCTTTGGATCATCCCGTTATGCCCGTGATGATGATATTAAAGAGATGGGCTTGCTGGATAAGGGCTGGATCATCGTTATTGGGGAATGGAAAGGCCGTTTGTTGAAATTGCCAGAAACCCTCTCCGTTTTGTGTGTGGCCCCCCCAGGGACGGGTAAAACGGTGAGTGTGGTTGTGCCCACCATTCTGACCTGTGACAACGTGTCCATGATTGTGAATGATGTGAAGCCAGAATTGTTTGATTTAACATCTGGTTATCGCTCCAAACACAGCCTTTGCTTTCGTTTGGAATGGGCCGCGCAGGATAAGCCAGAGCAGGGTATTTTCTTTCCCCGCTGGAATCCCTTATCCCCCATGTGCATTCCCGAATTCGGGCCCAACCGCGATTTGTATGTGGATCGTATTGTTAATATTATGATTGTGGAAAATGAAAAAGAGCCCCACTGGTCCACCAAGGCCCGCGCCGCTTTGGCTGGATTTGTCCATTATATCGTTCAAAAATGTGAAACGGGCAATTATCAGGGCATCCCCAAGCAATGGCAAGGCCAAGAAGCATGCATCCCCATGATTATTGACTGGATGACTGAAGCCACCATGGGGGCGCAAAAGAAAAAAGAAGAGCTGATGAAAAAAAATCCCATGCAGGCCATGCAGTATGATCCTGTAACAGAGTTTTTAAAAGATGCCGCCAGCGAAGCCCACGCTGGCGGGTTTGCCCCTCGCGCGGTTATGGAGTTAACCAGCTTAGCCGCCACACCCGATAAAGAGCGCGGGTCCATCATGTCCACCATGGATGGAGGATTGATTGTGTTCAAAAACAGTGCCGTGCGGGCCAGAACATCCAAAAGTGATTTTTCCTTTATGGATGTGCGCGGTATGCGTGACCCCATAACAGGGGAAATGAAACCCGTAACCATTTATATTTGTGTGAACCAAGAAGATGCCCGCGCCCTAGGGGTGATTACGGGATTGCTGATTGAGGCCATGTCCGCATGGTTGGTGGCCCATAAACCCAAGGGGAAAACCCGTGATGGCAGGGATGTGGGCCCCTTTCCTGTGTTGTTTGTTTTGGATGAGTTCCCCCAAATGCCCAAGCTGCAGGCCCTGATTGATGGTCCTGCCGTGGGTCGGGGACAAAAGGTCAGTTTCCTGATGATCGGTCAGGATTTGGGCCAGATCAAGGCCAAATACGGGGAAAACGAAATGGAAACCGTGATTTCCACCACTGCCGCTAAAGTGATTTTGCCCCTGAACAACGAAACCACAGCCAAACGGTTTTCGGAAATGGTGGGCCAGCGGACCATGGAATCCAAATCCAAAAGCCGCACCGTGGGTTTGTCCCGTCAAACCAATCCCTTTGCCAGCAACATGCAGAAATCTTTGCAGGGCCAACCCCTGATTCGGCCAGAGGATTTTATGTCCCTACCCAATCTGAAACAACACATCGTTCTGATGCAGGCCAATATGAACCGGCCCATTATGGCAAGCACCCCCGCCTATTTCAAACATCCTGAATTGAAACACTTGGTGCATAATCCAGATCATGGTATGGGCCTAAACTACCCCCCTGCCCCGTCCATGCCCCCCTTTATGATCGAGGCCCGTAAAGCCGAATACGAAGAGGACATGCGCCGCGCCGAGGAACAAGCATTTCATGGGACTATGGGGGATGTGGCGTAGGGGGGGGGGTGGTATTCACGATGCCATGGCATGTTCAGGGGCGTGGTGTCGCCGCCAGAGATGTGGACACTGTGCCCATGATGGCATCAAACATCTCCACGGTTAGACGTTTTGTGTTGATATTATAACGGGATGTATGGTAACTGGCGATAAGGGTATAGGGGCCTTGTTGAACCACACGGCCATGGACAAAGGGGGTTTGACGGGGATTGCCGCCCAAAATCTTAAGGGTTGTCTCATAGGCGACCTTACCCAATGTCAAAATCACGGACAGATGGGGCATAGCATGAATTTCTTGATCCAAGAAGAAACCGCATGTGCGGATTTCCAAGGGTGTTGGGCGATTGTTGGGGGGTACACAACGCACGGTGTTGGTGATACGGGTATCCATCAGGCGCAGCCCATCATGGGCATGACCTCGATAATCACCCAAAGCTAACCCATGCGCCAACAAGGCCGCATAAAGCACTTGCCCCGCATCATCCCCCGTAAAGGGCCGCCCCGTCGCATTGGCCCCCGAAAGACCAGGGGCTAATCCCACAATCAATAAACGAGCTGACAAATCCCCAAATGCGGGAACAGGGGCATTATGATACAAAGGGTTTTGAGCGCGATTCTGATCACGAAAAGCGCACAAACGTGAGCAAAGACTGCAAACAGGGGGAACGTGAACTTGATGAAAGAGCACCAAAAAACGCTTATAGAGCTAAACTGGGACTGCGCTCTTCGGATTCAGCAGCATTTTTTGATTCTTCAAATTGGGCACGGCGGGCCGCCTGATTTTCACGACGTTCTTCCGCACTCCCATCACGGGCGATGTGCTGGGCTAGCTTAGAAAGTTCAATAAAATGATCAGCCTGCCGCCGCAATTCATCAGCCACCATGGCAGGATTGGTTTCAATGGTGCTGACCACAGACACACGCACACCTTTGTTTTGCACCACCTGAATCAACCGTTTAAAGTCCCCGTCACCAGAAAACAAAACCAGATGATCCATATGTTGGGCCATCTCAATCATGTCTAGGGCAAGTTCAATATCCATATTGCCCTTAACCTTGCGCCGACCAAAAGCATCTGTAAATTCACGGGCGGGTTTTGTAACCATAGTAAAACCATTATAATCCAACCAATCCACCAAGGGTTTAATGGGGGAGTATTCCTGATCCTCAATCAGTGTGGTGTAGTAAAACGCCCGCACCAAACGACCCCGTTTCGAGAAAAAAGAAAGTAATTTCTGATAATCAATATCAAAATTCAAAGCCTTGGCAGCGGCATAAAGATTGGCGCCATCAATGAAAAGGCATGTCTTCTCAGAGGGGTAAAATACAGTCATAAAAAAATCCTTTTTCTTAACGTTTTTATTCGCAAACACTTTTGGCAGTATTCAATCAGGTATTCACCTAAACATTGTATGTATCCTTAGCATAACGGATTGTAAAGAGATTCTGAAGGAATTTTTTTGCCAAGAATACCAACACCCAAAGCGTCCAAAGTGTGATGGTATGGCATATGGGAAATGTCCATGATTTACTTACGTCTTAAAAAAGCAGGAATTTCTAAATCTTCGTCTAGCGCGGGCGGTGTCGGAGATTTGGGGGCTTCCATCTTAGACGACTCAGCAGAGGTTTCGGCAGATTGAGGACGGTGTGGCAGAGCACTGTCCCCCTTCCCAGGTTTCCCAGAAACGGTTTGGGCCAAACGGCCAAAAAGAGACGGCTTAGCAGAAGCAGCATCAGCAGCCTCCAGAGATGGAGACAAAGGAGGGGCAGAGTCTCGGGCACCCGAGGTGGGGCGGGGGGAAGATGAGGAGGACAGGGCCACAGCCGCATCCCCTCGCGGCGCGGAATTGACCACAACAGCAGGGGTTGCGGCAATAGGCTCTGGGGCGGAAACGGTTTCTAGACGGGGAGGAACAACCTCAGCCCGCACATCAGCCCGCACAGGAGGGGGCGTCATGAACACACCAGACACATCCTCCCCAGATTCCCTCGGCATCGGTGCATGCGCCGCAAGATGATGGGGGACAACACCCTGTGGGGCAACGCCATATCCCCCTGCGGACGGGTTGTGGGAAAGGGTATGTTGCGGGGAATAGGCTGGGGGATGTGCATAGCCAGCAGAAGGATGGGGCGTTGAGGCTGGGGCAGCAGCAGGAATGGGGGCACGCCCAGCATGGTCGATGGGCTTGGTGGTGGGACGGGGTGCGGCATCAATGCCTGTGGCGACAATGGAAATGCGGATTTTTCCCTGCACACTGTCATCAAAGGTAGATCCAAAAATGATGTTGGCATCGGGATCTACCTCTTCGCGGATGCGATTGGCGGCTTCGTCAATTTCAAAGAGGGTCATGTCTTTAGAACCCGTAATGTTAATCAACACACCACGGGCCCCCTTCATGGACACATCATCCAGCAAGGGATTAGAGATGGCGGCTTCAGCGGCAACCACGGCACGATTCTCGCCCTCGGCTTCCCCTGTGCCCATCATGGCTTTGCCCATTTCCATCATCACGGTGCGAATGTCAGCAAAGTCCAGATTGACCAACCCTGGCATCACCATTAAATCGGTAATACCCCGAACCCCTGAATGCAAAACATCGTCGGCCATTTTAAAGGCATCCGCAAAAGTAGTTTTTTCGTTGGCCAAACGAAAAAGATTCTGGTTGGGAATCACAATCAGGGTGTCCACCACTTGTTGCAAGGCATCCAATCCAGCCTCGGCCAAGCGCATACGATGGGCCCCTTCAAAATGAAAGGGCTTGGTAACAACACCTACAGTCAGGATACCTTTTTCACGGGCCACGCGGGCGATAACGGGGGCAGCCCCCGTTCCTGTTCCCCCGCCCATACCTGCGGTGATGAAGACCATATTGCTGCCGTGCAAGTATTCTATCATTTCATCAAGGGCCTCTTCCGCTGCAGCTTTTCCGATTTCTGGACGGGATCCAGCCCCCAAACCACGGGTGATGTTCATGCCCAGCTGCACACGATTCGGACATTCGGACTGGGCCAAGGCCTGCGCATCCGCATTAGCCACCACAAACTCTATGCCCTGTAGGTTGGCACGAATCATATTATTAACAGCATTACCCCCAGCCCCGCCCACACCAATGACGGTAATTTTGGGCTTCAGATCAAAATCATCCTTGGGGATGCTCATATGAATGGCCATGGAAAACCTCTTAAAGCAACAGAACAGACATTATGCGAATGGCCTGATAGTACACACCTGCTGTGAGAATCACAAGGGGGAAATACGTAAGGAGAAAGCCACAGATATTTATACAGATGATTATAAAACCGTTTCAAAACACACCAGAAATGCAGTGTAGGCAATACATTATGACAAATCGCCCCGCCAGAACCAACCTATGCCGCGTGACCAATCCAACCCCCGCCCAAAACGCGGGATCCAGAATAAAAAACGCACGCCTGACCTGGGGCAATGCCATACTGGGGATCATCAAAGGTGACGGTGGCCGTCGCGTTATCCCCAAAGGTGACGGTGGCGGGAGCGGGGTCTTGGCTGTAGCGGCATTTGGCCTCAATCTGGTGGGATCTTTCGGGGGAGGTGCCAAGCCAGTTGACCCCCGTCAAGGCCACACTGTGACGGGCCAAGGCCTCTTTGGGGCCCACCACAACGGTGCGCGTATCGGGATCTAGGCGTATGACATACAGAATATCCCCCCCTCCGATATGCAATCCCCGTCGTTGTCCCACGGTGAAGTTAATAATCCCCTCGTGCTGCCCCAAAACGCGGCCATCCACGTGGACGATATTTCCAGGTTGAATGGATTCTGGACGCAGTTTTTTCACCAAATCTCCATACCGACCATCGGGCACAAAGCAAATGTCTTGACTGTCGGGCTTTTCCGCCACTGGCAGGCCGTATCGCTTGGCCATGGCCCGTGTCTCAACCTTGGGGATGCCCCCCAAAGGAAACCGCAAAAACGACAGCTGGGCTGGCGTTGTGGCAAACAGAAAATAACTTTGATCCTTGGCGGGATCGGCCCCGCGGTGCATGGTGATTTCCCCCCCTGATGCGATGCGCTGGACATAATGGCCGGTGGCCAGAAAATCGCCATTTAAATCTTGCGCCATTTGTAACAAATCCCGAAACTTGACGGTTTGATTGCAACGGATACAGGGGATGGGCGTTTCGCCGCGCACGTAGCTGTCGGCAAAATCATCAATGACCTGTTGGCGAAAGCGGTTTTCATAGTCCAAGGTATAGTGGGGAAAGCCGATTCTGTCCGCCACCGCCTTGGCATCTTGAATATCCTGACCCGCGCAGCAGGCTTTGGTTTTTTGCACCGCCTGTCCGTGATCGTACAGTTGTAGGGTGATGCCCACCACGTCATACCCTTGTTCGTGCAGCAATGCCGCCACCACAGAGCTATCCACCCCTCCTGACATGGCCACAATGGCGCGTTTTTGTGGGCTTACCATGACGCTTTGTCCATCAAGATCAGAGCTTGGTCGCTATAGGGGCCAAGGGTGGCTTGCACCAAAGCTTCTGCCCGAAATCCAAAGGGATTGGGGTTTTTTTGATTGGGGATTTGCATCACATTCACTGCGCGATACTGTTTGGCCTCGTTGGCCAGACGATCTTGCACGGGGCGACTGACCAGAAATTCCATCAGTTTTATGGCTTCGGCCCGACGGGCGGCGTTTTTCACAACGCCCGCGCCTGTGATTGTGATGTGGGTGCCACGATCTGCGGCGTTGGGATAGATGATGTCCAGTTTGGCCTGATCCTCGGGCGGCAGGCGACGGACTGTATCATCCCCCACCACAGCCAGCGCACAGCGTCCAGCCAAAAGATCCTTAATCTGATCCCCATCCCCGCCAGCAGGGGGGCGGGCCACATTCCCCAGAAGGCCTTTGATCCAATCAAGGGTTTTCTTTTCGCCGTGGGCTTGCACCATGGATGCCACCCAAGATTGATGCACACTCGCCCCTGACAAACAGATCATGCTCTGGTAGATGGGGGAGGCAAGGGCCTCGTAACTGCTTACCCCACTGGGGGGCGTGGTGTATTTGGTTTTGTCGTAAACAATAACGTGGGCCTGCTGCGCAAACGCAAACCATGCCCCCCCTTGCAGTGCGGGGGGAATAGAGGATTCCAGAATCAATGAAGGGGCCTTTTGTAACAAACCGCTTTCCCCCGCCTGCCACAAAACGGGCAAACCGTGGATGATCACGGCGTCCGCTTTGGGAATATCCCCATCTTCGGTGAGTTTTTTGACAATATCCGCCCCATCCTGAACGCTATAGCGGATGCGGATGCCAGTTTTTTCCCCAAAGGTTTTAAACAAATCCTCCCACAGGGGGGACTCCTCGGTGGTGTAGACATTCACAAACGACGACGGATCAACAGATTGGGCCGCAGAGGTTGGGGCCACAGGGGCTTTTGGCGCCGCATCAGCAGGCCCAGTGCCCATCAACAGACCCCCCATCACCACCCAAAACACAACCCAACACAAGGGTTGGCACTTTCGGCGGGATACCAAAAGGGGATAGAGCATCATAAACAAAGGCCACGCAGTGACAGTCAAAACGGCTCCAAACTTATCATGAGGGGGGTATATTGCAAGGTGTTTTGATGGGCCATAGATCAACCCTCCCCTATCGATCAGGAAAAAGGGGGGATAAATGTCCCTTTCCCCAGCCCGCTAGGCAGAGAGGGACGATTGTAGTTCTGCTGCTTGAGACGTGCTGTATGTCCTCTCTCCCTAGGGTGTGTCATCATTTGCTCAAAAGCGTCTTTTCCCGTATGCTGGGCTGTGAATCCTGCCAAAAAACAGTCAATACAATATACGTCCAGTATACCGACCGTTTTTTGCCAGTTTCTCGCCTCAGCATCCAGAAAAATCCATCTTTCTCGCTTAAATGATGACGCGCCCTAGCCTCGCCGCAGGGTTTTGTACTTCAAACGATGGGGGGCCAGCAGGTCTTCGCCTAGGCGGGCTTTGGCGTCTTCAACATAACTGGCGTAGTTGCCGGTGTGAAAATGAAGGACAGAATCGCCCTCATAGGCCAAGATGTGCGTGGCAATGCGGTCCAAAAACCACCGGTCGTGGGAGATGATCAGGGCCACGCCAGAAAAATCCAGCAGGGCCTCTTCGAGGGCCCGCAGCGTTTCAATGTCCAAATCGTTGGTGGGTTCATCCAGCAGCAGGACGTTGTGGCGGGCCTTGAGTATGCGGGCCAGATGGACACGGTTGCGTTCCCCGCCAGAGAGATCCCGCAGTTTTTTTTGTTGATCCGCCCCTTTGAAATGGAACCATGAACAATAGGCGCGGCTGTTGACTTCGCGGCCCCCCAGATCCAGAATCTCGGCCCCGCCAGAGATGGCCTGCCAAATCGTATCGTCGTCATTCAGAATGTCGCGGGACTGATCCACATAGCCTAAGCTGACCTTTTGCCCCACCGTGATGGTGCCAGCATCGGGGGTGGTTTGTCCAGTGATCATGCGAAATAATGTTGTTTTTCCCGCTCCGTTGGCCCCGATAATACCCACAATGGCCCCTTTGGGGATAACGGCGGATACATCCTCCATGAGCAAACGGTCGCCCTCGGCTTTGGTGATGCCCTCAAAGGTGAGGACCTGATCGCCCAAGGGCTCGCCGTCAGGGATGATGATCTGGGAAGTATAAGCCTTGGTGTCTCGCTGATTGGCGCGGGCTTTTTCAAAAGCCGTCAGTCGCGCCTTGCTTTTTTTCATCCGCCCCTTGGGGGATTCGTTGACCCATGCCAGTTCTTCTTCTAGGGCTTTGGAGAGTTTGTTTTCCTGACTTTGTTGATCGTGGAGTATTTTTTGTTTTTGTTTCAGCCATTCTTTATAATTGGCATGATAGGGGCGAAACGTGCCCTGATCAATTTCCAAAATCCACTCGGTGATGTTGTCCAGAAAATAACGATCGTGGGTCACCACGATGACGGTGCCAGCATAATCCCGCAGGTGACGTTCCAGCCAAGCGACTGACAAGGCATCCAGATGGTTGGTGGGCTCGTCCAGCAGCAGCATATCGGGCTTTTGTAACAACAGGCGGCACAGGGCCACGCGGCGTTTTTCCCCGCCTGACAACACGCCCACCTTTTGATCGGGATCGGGACAGCGCAGGGCGTCCATGGCAATGTCAATGTGCCGGTCCAGATCCCAACCGTCCACGGCGTCAATTTTTTCCTGCAGATCGCCTTGGCGTTCCAGCAGGGCATTCATTTCGTCATCGGTCATCTCTTCGGCCATTTTCATGCTGATGGCCTCGAATTCTTGAAGCATGGCAGAAATGTCACCCAGACCCTCGGTGGCGACTTCGCGGACGGTTTTGTTTGGGTCCATGTCGGGTTCTTGTGCCAAATAACCCACACGGGCCCCCTTAGCCAAGATGGTTTCCCCCGTAAAATCCGTATCCAGCCCCGCCATAATTTTCAGCAAGGTGGATTTCCCCGATCCGTTATGGCCAATGACCCCAATTTTGGCCCCAGGCAAATAGGATAACCATATGTTATCAAACAAGGTTTTTCCAGTTTTCAGGCGTTTGGTCACGCCCTGCATAGTGAAAATATACTGCTCGGCCACGGTGGTTCCTTTGAAAAAAAACATGATCAGGTTGCCCCCCTTTGTGGCATAAAGACGGGGAGATGGGAAGATAGAAGACGTGAAGAGAATCGACGATAGATAATGGATGGGGGGGCTGCTGCCCACTGCACTTCTGTTTTGCCTTTCCCCCCAAAGGCGGTTAGGATGCCGTAACTTTGTGTTTATCCTAACCCTGAAACAAGGCCTGTAGTATGTCGCGCTCATTGAACTTAAAGCGTATTCAGTTGTCGGGGGCCTTGGCTGTGGGGGCGGTGCTGGGGATGATTGTTTTGCCCACAACGTGGCCCGAGGGTACCCTGATGCATTCGGTTTTGTGGGCTGTGGCCAGTGTTTTGATTGGTTTGGCGGCGTTGGGGCGGTTGTATGCAACGGCGTTTTTGGGGGGGTTTAAAAACCAGACCTTGATTACGCAGGGCCCGTTTTCCGTGATGCGCAATCCGCTGTATTTTTTTTCCTTTGTGGGGGTGTGCGGGATTGCCTTGGCCACGGCGCAGATGGTTTTGATGGTGGCGGTGCCGATGCTGTTTTTGCTGTTGATGCACCGGCTGATGCAGCGGGAGGAAGCCTTTTTGCAGGAAAAATTCGGTGCAGATTACCAAGCGTACTGCGCCAAAACCCCCCGTTTTCTGCCCCGTTTGTCCCTGTATCAGGCCCCCGATACCCTTGAGATGTGCCCCAAGTATCTGCTGAACGCCCTGAAGGACGCCGTTTGGTGGTTTACGGCGTTGCCGTTGCTTAATTTTTTATCCTAAAAAGTTAAGGGTTTACGCTGTGGCCCGTCAGGAAACAGCGTGCTGCCGTTCAGGTTCCATGCGGGGATCTGCGTGACCTCCCCCAGAACGATGTGGGGGGTGGTGCCCAAGTGCTGATGCAGGGCGGTTTCGTTTTGGGTGGCCACGATATAGCGGCCCATGTCTTCCCCAAACAGGATGCCCGCAGTCATGGGGATGCTGAGATCCATGCCCAAAGCGGGATCGCCCAGCATTTCAATCAGGGCGATGAGCAAGCCCCCCTCCCCCACATCGTGGCAGGCGTGAATCAAGTTGTTTTGGGCCAAGGTTTTAATCACCTGTGATAAATGCTTTTCCGCCGCCAAGTCCACTGGGGGGGGAGCGTACACGGTGGTGTCCGTGGTGCAGACCTGTTGCCAGAGTGTGCAGCCCAGCCACCCTGCGCCTTGGGTTCCCAGCAGAACGAGGGCAAGGCCAGCCTCCTGAACAAAGGAGGAAATACGCAAACGATAATCCGTCAACACCCCCACGCCGCCAATGACGGGGGTGGGTAAAATGGCGCGTCCGTCGGTTTCGTTATACAGAGATACGTTTCCAGAAATGACGGGAAAATCGAGGGCGCGGCAGGCATCTCCCATGCCCTGAGTGCATCCCACCAACTGGCCCATGATGTCGGGTTTTTGGGGATTGCCAAAGTTCAGGTTGTTGGTGATGGCCAGTGGCTGCGCCCCCACGGCGGAAAGGTTGCGATAGGCCTGTACCACGGCCAAGGTGCCGCCCAAAACGGGATCGGCATAACAATAGCGCGGGGTGCAATCGGTGGTGGCGGCTAGGGCCTTGTGTGTGCCATGAATGCGGACAACCCCTGCATCCCCGCCTGGGGTGGCCAGGGTGTCGCCCATGACGGTGGAATCGTACTGTTCCCAAATCCAGGCTTTGCTTTGGATGTTGGGATGATTCAGCAGCGCGTTGGTCATAGAGGCCACGGTGTCGTGGGACAGCGTTTCGTTTTCTGAGAAAAAAACGGGGCGCACGGGGGATGCCACCCAAGGGCGATTGTATTCCGGCGCGGTGTCGGCCAGACAGGATAGGGGCAGGTCAACCTCCACCACGCCGCGGTGGGTGATGACCAGACGCTGGGTTTCGGTGATGGTGCCAATGACGGTGCAGTCCAGTTCCCATTTTTTGAAAATGCTTTGGGCCAGATCAATTTTTTCGGGGCGCAGGACCATCAACATGCGCTCTTGGCTTTCAGACAGCATCATTTCATAGGCGCTCATGCCCGCTTCGCGGCAGGGGACGTTGTCCAGATTCAGATCCAGCCCCACATCCCCTTTGGACGCCATTTCGATGGAGGATGATGTCAGGCCCGCCGCGCCCATGTCCTGAATGGCCACGATGGCGTCCTGTTGCATCAGCTCTAGGCAGGCCTCGAGCAATTTCTTTTCGGTGAAGGGATCGCCCACCTGCACGGTGGGGCGCTGGTCTTCGTCGCCTTCGGAAAACTCAGCGGAGGCCATGGTGGCCCCATGAATGCCGTCGCGGCCCGTTTTGGCCCCCACATACACCACCGCATTGCCAATGCCGGCGGCCCGTGCATAGAAAATTTTGTTCTGATCGGCAATCCCAATGGTCATGGCATTGACCAGAATGTTGCCATTGTACGCCGGATCAAATTCACATTCCCCCCCGATGTTGGGAATGCCCATACAGTTGCCATAACCGGAAATGCCGGCCACCACCCCTTGGACCAAAGATTCCGTTTTGGGGTGATCCATGGCCCCAAAGCGTAGAGCGTTTAACAACGCCACAGGCCGCGCCCCCATGGTGAAGACATCCCGCAAAATGCCCCCCACCCCTGTGGCGGCCCCTTGATAGGGTTCGATGAAGGAGGGGTGATTGTGGCTTTCGATTTTAAAAATGGCGGCTTGGTTGTCGCCCACATCAATAACGCCCGCATTTTCCCCTGGGCCACAAATCACCCACGGCGCCTGTGTGGGCAGGGTTTTCAGCCAGAGTTTTGAGGATTTATAGCTGCAATGCTCGCTCCACATCACGGAAAAGATACTGATTTCCGTCATGTTGGGGGTGCGCCCGATGAGGGAGACAATTTTGTCATATTCTTCTGAGGTCAAGCCATGGGCCAAGGCGATATCGCGGGTCATAAGGGTATCTTTGTTTCACATAAGGACGCAGCATGGCTCAACTTAGCGCATTGGGGGGTTGGGGGCAATGTTCTTGCGGGGTATCTTATGTGAGTCTTTTCATCAGATGCAAAGGCTATTCGTGAGTGTGGCCCCCTAGAGGGTTACACTAGAGGGCTAAAGAAGGTGTTAAGGAAGGCGGACGTGAGACCCCCATGTATGGGGCATTATGAGTCTTTACCGCTCGTCAATCAAACCTTGTTACACTGTTTTTTGGACGGTGTGATAGGGAACATCATGGGGAAAAACTTTCAAGATACGGACAAACTGCGGATTCTCATTGTTGAAGATGATCTGCGCTATCGTTCCATTGTCTCTCAGGCTTTGCCAGAGTGTGAAAAGAGCTTCGCCAATGACCCAGAGACGGGATGGTCTTTGTTTGTCCAAGGGGCACCCGATATTATTTTCTTGGATTTAGCATTTCCAGGTAAAGTATCTGGTCTAGCCCTATTAAAAAAAATCAAAGACTTTGATCCCAAAAGTTATGTTGTGATTATTACATCCTCCCAAATAAGTGCCGATTTTAACACCGCCATGCGACAGGGGGCCTCTGGGTATATCACAAAGCCCTTCAGCACGAAATCTTTGGCCGATTATGTCAAAAAATACATGGCCTTAAACCCCGGAAATTCTGCGGGTCTAACACGACGCAAGCTGTATGACGATCGTCTTGAAGCGTTAAATTTAAAGCCGATCAAGAGCCCCTTGGATGAACCAGAGCATCTGCGCCGCTTTCATCCAGACAATGATGCACAAAACGTGTTTATGAACCCAGAAGACAACATGAACACGGCCTTTTATGAGGCATCCGAAACAAAAGGATCGTTGATTGACAAACGTTTGCGTCTTCCAGATTTGGTATCCAAATGGCGCGTTCTGGTGGCGACAGGTGATGATGGGGCCATGAAACGCATTCTTGATCTTTTGGAAAAGGCTTTTTTAATAACCCCTGATATCGCCTGCAACAGTGAAGAGGCCCTGCAGATGGTTTTGAAGGGACAGTACAACATGGCCTTCATCGGCCTCAAATTTTATCCTAAAAGTGGGTATCATGTGGTGAATGAATATCTAAAAACCGATAGTCGCAATCCTAATGCAACCTATCTGGTCGGGTTAAGAGGTGGTGCCTTGTTAGATGACACCGAAAAATGGCAGCAGGCGGGACTGAATGCCATCGTTAACCTAGAAGAAACCGATTGGATCGATGAAATGAAGCGCTTGGTGGTCTACTACACACGGGAAAAGGCGATTTTTCTAACCGAGCATCTGCGGAATTTTGATAAAAAAAAGGATCATGACGTCCTTTTTCGGATGCAACAACAATACCAAACACTCTCCCATAGCTTAACCCACATTTTTTCGGATCCTTTGCGGGCCATTTTGCAGAGCACGGTGGCCTTGGAAGATGCAGAGAGGCGAGAGTCTGCCCTGAAAAAATTGGCCGAAGTCAAACGATGGACCACTCTGAGCCTCAAGCGTTTGCAAGGTCTGACGGAATATAATCAAATTCAAATATCCCCCCCCTTTCCCGAACATGCGTTGCAGAGTATTCTTCAGGCCGCTTTGAAAGACCTGATGCCCTTGGTGAAAAAACGCGGTGCCCGCATTAAAACATTCGGCCTGTTTCCTGATATGCCATGCCATGAAGGATTTCTGAAGAGGGCCTTGTATCATCTCATAAAAAATGGGATTGAACATAATGCCAGCATCCCCCCCATTGTGGGATTATCCTGTCAAGAGCGCGAACAAGAGTGGGTTATTAAAGTGCAGGATAATGGATCGGGCATTGAAAAAATTTATACAGACCATATTTTTTCCCTCTTTGAATCCCTGAATGCACAGACAGAGCATGCTGGGATTGGCCTGCCGATAGCCAAAAAAATTGTGGAAATGCATGGGGGGCGTATTTGGTTTGAATCCAGCAGCAAGGGGACTGTGTTTTATATCAGCCTGCCAAAAGCTCAACGGGCCCCCACAGAAGAACAAATGGCCCAGAAGGCGTAAGGATACCCCCCTAACTTACCCGCTTTTTCGCCTGAGTGCGTTCGTTGGGGGTCAGGTATTTTTTCCGCAGGCGCAGGGATTGCGGGGTAACCTCCAGCAGTTCATCGTCGTTGATGTAACTGATCATGTCCTCCATGCTCATTTTGCGGGGCGGGGTCAGGATCAGAGCGTCATCCTTGCCAGCGGCGCGGATGTTGGTCAGCTGTTTGCCCTTTAACACATTGATATCCAAATCATTGTCGCGGCTGTGTTCCCCCACGATCATGCCTTGATAAACTTTGTCGCCCGGATTAATGAACATCATCCCCCGATCTTGCAGGTTGAAAATAGCATAGGCCACGGCTTCCCCTTTATCAGTGGAAATCAGGGCGCCGTTACGGCGGCCCGCGATATCCCCTTTGTAGGGGCCATAGTTGTGAAACAGGCGGTTCAAAACCCCAGTGCCCCGCGTATCCGTTAAAAACTGCCCCTGATACCCAATCAAACCCCGTGACGGCGCAATAAAGGTAATGCGGGTTTTTCCGCCCCCGCTGGGGCGCATGTCCACCATTTCGGCCTTGCGTAGGGACATTTTTTCCACCACCACACCCGTGAATTCTTCGTCAACGTCGGCGATGACCTCTTCGTAGGGTTCTTCGGTTTGTCCATCCTCGGTTTTGCGCAGCAAAACGCGGGGACGGGATACGGACATTTCAAAGCCTTCCCGCCGCATGGTTTCAATCAAAACGCCCAGCTGCAATTCCCCCCGTCCGGCGACCTCAAAGGCATCTTTGCCTGCAGTTTCGGACACGCGAATGGCCACGTTGCCCTCGTTCTCCGCCATCAGGCGTTCGCGAATCATGGTGGAGGTCAGCTTTTTCCCCTCCGTCCCCGCCAAGGGGGAATCGTTCACACTGATGGTGATGGCCATGGTGGGGGGGTCAATGGGGGTGGTTTCGATGGGCTGGCTCACCGATGTATCGGCCACCGTATCGGCCACCGTGGCCACGGTCATCCCCGCAATGCAGACGATATCGCCAGCCTCGGCGGATTCAACGGGGGCGCGTTCCAGACCTTTATAGCTAAACAGTTTGGTCAGGCGGAAACGATCCGTCACGTTGCCCTTTAAATCCAGCGCATGCACTTGGGCATTCACTTTGGCTGTTCCGCTGGCCACACGCCCCGTTAAAACACGGCCCAAATACGGGTCATAATCCAGCAACGTGGCCAACATGGAAAACGGCGCATCAAAATCCACCGTGGGGGCGGGCACGTGCCTCAGCACCAAATCCAGCAGGGGGTGCAGGTTTTCACGGGGCGCATCTAAACTTTCGGCGCACCATCCCGCGCGGCCCGAGGCATACAGCACAGGAAAATCCAGCTGCTCTTCACTGGCATCCAGTGCGACGAACAGGTCAAAAATTTCATTTAACACCTCGTCCGGACGGGCATCGGGACGGTCAATTTTGTTAATCAATACAATGGGGCGCATTCCCTGTTTCAGGGCTTTGGTTAAGACGAACTTGGTCTGGGGCAGGGTGCCCTCCGCCGCATCCACCAACAGGATCACGCCATCAGCCATATGCAAAATGCGCTCAACCTCGCCGCCAAAATCGGCGTGGCCGGGGGTGTCAATGATGTTGATGCGGTGCCCGTCCCAATCAATAGCCGTGCATTTGGCCAAAATGGTGATACCGCGCTCTTTTTCCAAATCCCCTTTGTCCATGGCCCGCTCCGCCACGGCTTGATTGCTGCGAAAGGTGCCACTTTGGCGCAAAATTGCATCCACCAAAGTTGTTTTTCCATGGTCAACGTGGGCAATAATGGCAATGTTGCGCAGGCGGGTGTTTTGTGGCATACTTGAAAATCCAGATGACGATTATGACGAGTCAGTGCTATATCACAGTTTGGGAAAAAAGGGAAAATTTTATTTGGTGCGTATACAGACGCCAAAAGCCTTTTTATTGTGATGAATGATAAAAACACAATCAATCAAGGAAAATCTAACGGTGGCCAAATCAATTTGTTTGTTTAATCACAAAGGTGGGGTCAGTAAAACAACAACAACCTTTAATTTAGGGTGGACTTTGGCTGATCAAGGCAAGAGAGTCCTGATTGTTGATTTGGATTCACAGTGTAATTTAACAGGGCTTGTTCTTGGGTTTAGTGCCATTGACGAAGACCAGATGGAATCGTTTTATCGAGATCGCAATAATTTGACTTTGCAGCCGATTGTTGAATCTTTGATCAATGGGGTGACACCAGAATCGCTGATTGCCTCAAATAAATCCAATGTTTTGAAAACTGGGAATGCAAATTTATTTTTATTGCCAGGTCACTTAAATATCTCTGATTTAGATTCTCAGATCAGTGTGGCCTTGAAAATTGCCACGGGGATTCCAGCCACAAAAAATATTCCGGGGGCCTTACCAAAGGTGCTACAGCTGATTGCAGATGGGATCAATGCCGATTATGTTTTGTATGATTTAAGCCCTAACGTCGGAGGATTGAATGAAGTGATGTTGATGTCCAGTGATCATTTTATTGTTCCAACATCGCCAGATTATTTTTGTTTGCAGGCCATTAACTCGCTGGCAAAAAATATCACGAAGTGGCATAGCGAAATCAGACAATTTAAAGAATCCCATGGCTTTGATAATAAGATGTTTCCTATCAAGAATGCGCCTATCTTTTTGGGTGCCATACAACAGCGTTTTCGTCCCCGTAATGACAAACCTTCGACATCGTTTAAAAATTGGATTGATAAAATCAGAAATTCCATTAATAACACTCTTGTTCCAGACCTTCAAAAAATAGGGTGCGTTGTTGATCGGCAACGCATGGAGAAATCTTTATCAGGGACAAATTTGCAGCCTTATGATCTGGCACAAATTTCTGATTTTAATTCTTTGATTGCCATTAGTCAGCAGTTATCCAAACCCGTGTTTGCCTTGACAGATGAGGACATTCGATCCGTTGGCAAGGTTTTTGGCCATGCTGAAGATACAATGATCGACAGTAAAAACAATTTTGCTCACAACTTCCAAGCCTTGGGACAGCGCGTTTTAGAATTAACTGCATAACATGACGTTGTCCCCTTTCCTTGATACATCTTCCCTCCTTTCCCACCCCCTCGCCCTTGTAGGGTTTATGGGGTGTGGTAAATCTACGGTGGGCAAGGCTTTGGCGCAGGCTCTGAATATCCCCTTTGTGGATCTGGATGAAGAGATTGCCCTGATGGCCAAAGCCCCCATCCCCCAGATTTTTGCCACCGTGGGGGAGGTTGGCTTTCGGGATTATGAATATAACGCCGTGCGCCTGCTGCCCCCAAAGTGTGTTGTGGCCACGGGCGGCGGGGCGTTTGCATGGCCCAAAACCCACACCCTGCTTCAGGAGAACACCGCAACGGTTTGGCTCAAGGTTCCTCTGCCGCTGTTATGGGAACGCCTGAGGGCCGAGCGCACCCATCGCCCTCTGTTGCAATCCCCCACGTGGCAACAGGACACCGAAACTCTGTACGCCAAACGACAGCCATGGTACGAAAAGGCCCAAGTCATCATTCCTGCGGATGGTGATGATGTGTCCACATTGGTGCAAAAAATCCTGGCATGTCCCGCCCTGTCCCCTCAACCGTAACGGAACAAACCCTGTATGATCTGGATTATCTGGCCTTTATGGCCAGTCTGCTGATGCGGGATCCCAAGACACAACAAAGATTTCAATCGGGCATGGCCTTGCTCTCCACGTGGTTTGCCATGACGGCCAAACAGGGGGAAGAAGACAGCGAAACCCTGCTCACCCACATCAAACTGCAATGGTGGGCCGATACCTTGGCCAAAGGTCATTATGCCGACCATCCGTTGTTGCAAGAGGCACCGCAGGACCTGCTGCAGCATCCGGCTTTGCCCTTGATCATCCCATCTTTTCGGGCGGTTTTGGACACAAAGCCCAACACGCCCCAAGACTGGACAGACTATTTACAGCAAACCTTTGGGGCCATGGGTACCGTGATTCATGGGGAAAACGTCCCCAGTTACGCCCTATGGGGATGGCAAAAACACGTGATGCGCGGGGATACTCCCCCTAACCTTTGGGACAGAGGCCCAGACAGGGGGCAAGGGGATATAGGAGTTATGGCGCGGGCCGTGAGAGCCCTCGGTCCAAGGCCTAAAAATCCCAAAAATCCATGGGCTCTTTTCAGGTTATGGGTGGGGGTTTAGGCCCACAGGGGATGCAAATCCGCCGTTTCACTGGTCAAGGCTGCGCTTTGCTCCTCATCGGCGCCCCACAGAATTTCTTCATAGGCGTTTGGTGTGGCAAACAGCTCTGTTAGCAGGCGATAATTTAAAAAGTGGCCCGAGCAATAGCCATAAAAATCCCCCACCAAGGGCAAACCGGCCAGATACAGATCCCCAACGGCGTCCAGAACCTTGTGACGCACACATTCATTTTCGTATCGCATGCCTTCGGGGTTTAACACGCGGGTTTCGCCGAAAACAATGGCATTGTCCAAACTGCCGCCACGGGCCAAGCCCATTTTGCGCAAAGTAGCAATATCTTTTTCAAAACCAAAGGTCCGCGCACGGGCAATCAAATCCCCAAAGTCATCCAAAGAGGCCAGCGTGAAGGTCTGGGCCCCAATGGCAGCGTGGTTAAAATCAATACGGCACGTGATGGACAAATCCTGTGAAACGCTGGGCAACAGAGAGGCGGTTTTGTCACCATCATGCACATGAACCGCTCGCAAAATGCGATAGGCGCGACGCTGGACCGCCTGAGGGACCAACCCCACTGCAACAATCGCCTGAACAAAGGGGGCGGCGCTGCCGTCCATGATGGGCATTTCACCCCCGTCAATCTCAATGACAGCATTGTCCACACGGCATCCAGCCAAGGCAGACATCAGATGCTCAACCGTGGCCACACGGGCGCGGCCGCAAAGACTCACCAACGTGGTGCATAGGGGGGAGGGCTCCACCAACGCATGATGGGCGGGCATGGTGATGTTCAGGTCCGTGCGATGAAACACAATCCCATGATTCACAGGGGCGGGCTTCAGGGTCAAGGTTACGGCATCCCCCGTATGCAACCCCACACCAGAAAAGGAAATGGGATACGCAAGGGTCATTTGTTTTTTTGTTGTGTGTTTTTTCATGACGCAGAAACCCTTTAAAGGCTAGTTTATTATAGGTTGTGTTCAAAAACTATACGGAACCCTCTCCGATGAAACAACGCGGGATATGTTACGAAATGTAACCAAGGGGGGAATGGGTTATTGAGAGCCCTCACCCCGTGTGTTGGCCCCATCCCCAGAACGTGCCATCGGCGTGGGGTTGGTGAGGCCCATCTCCGTCACCACAGCCCCCAGCCTCTGATCGTGGGGTTCAGTGGGTAGGACAGAGACCTGTTGCACCGCAAAGATCACACCGATGCTGTGAATTTCTGGATGGGCGGCCAGATAACGGTCGTAATAACCTTGGCCATATCCCAAACGATGGCCCGCCGTATCCACCCCGACGCAGGGCACCAGCAGGGTATGGGGCGTGACGGCCTGCGCCGTGGGCAGGGGTTCAGGGATGCCAAAAGGGCCAGATGTCAAGGGATCCCCCGAATGCCACAGACGAAACACCAAATGCTTTTGGATGACGGTGGGTAAGGCCATGGGCCCCTGCCACGTTTCCCAAAAGGGGGACACATCAACCTCCCCCTGAATGGGATAATATAGGCCCAAAACGGGCGGGGGTGATGGCGCCAGCAGGGCAGTTAAATTTTTGGCAATCTGGTTTGCCTTCACGCCCCGATGGGGCACGTTCTGGCGTGCCTCTCCCAAAGCCAGCCGCAGGGCGGCTTTATCCAAACCGGTCATCCTGCGCCGCCTGACGATGGGGGCTTTGGGGATAACAGCCCAGAATTTTCACGGTTTTGCTGTAAAACGATAATTCCTCTAGCGCGTGATCCATGGCGGGGCTGTGTTGGTGGGCCGCCACATCCACATAAAAATGGGCAATCTGAAAATCGGACCCTGAAAAATAACTTTCAATTTTCAAAAGGTTAATGCCATTGGTGGCAAAGCCCCCTAGGGCCTTGTACAGGGCGGCGGGCACACTGCGCACATCAAAAAACAACGATGTCATGGCTGGCGCATGCAAGGGTGGCGGGGGGGCAGGTTCATTGGCAATGATGAGAAAACGGGTTGTGTTGTCGGGGGTATCGGCAATGTCTTCGTCCAGAATGCGCAGGTTATACAGGGATGCAGCCAAGTGGGACGCAATAGCCGCATGGCTTTCATCCCCCTGCTGGGCGACCCACTGCGCAGCGGCGGCGGTGTCAGAAAACACGTGGGGGGTGATGTCTTTGCCCATCAAATAGCGACGGCACTGGGACAGGGCCATACTATGGCTGTGGGCATGACGAATGCCGCTAATTTTGGCGTTGGGTAGGCCCAGCAGACAGTGGTTGATGGCCTCGAAATGCTCCCCATGAATAAACATGCCAGCGCGGGGCAACAGGTGATACACATCACTGACACGCCCCGCGATGGAGTTTTCCACGGGGATGGCGGCAAAATCCGCCTCGTGGGCTTTCAGGGCGGCAAAGGTATCCTCGAACGATACACAGGGCAGGGTTTTGGCGTGGGGAAACATCTTGCGGGCCACCAGATCAGAGAAGGCCCCGTGGCTCCCTTGAAAAGCGATGGTGGTCATAACGGGTGTCCTGTCGTTTGGGAAAGAAGATCCTGAATCACCCCCAGTGCCGCCCGCGTGGCAGGACGATCCAGTTGATTTGGCATGTAGTGACGGTAAAAGGCCCGCAGGGCCGCTTCAGGATTGTCACCATCATAGCCAAAACGGATTAAAGCATGGATAAAATCCGCCTCTTCCCTTAGATTTAAGGGGGTGTGATCATGGGAAGGGGGTATTTTGGGCCACAGGCCAAAGCCGAGGGCCGCCAGCCGTTGCCAAGGGCATTTTTCCCCAGGGTCTTTTTTGCGGGTGGGGGCCACATCGCTGTGACCGATGATGGCCTGTGGAGGCAAAGCATAGCGACCAACAATATCGGCCAGCAGGGCGCACAGGGCCTGAATCTGGGGTTCTGGAAAATCAGGATAATCCCAATCGTGGCCACGATTCACCAGCTCGATCCCGATGGAGGTACTGTTGATATCCCCTACACCCCGCCACAACGACACCCCCGCATGCCACGCCCGCGCGTATTCGGGCACCAAGGCATAAATTTCACCACCAACATCCACACAATAATGGGCACTGACCTTTGCCGTGGGATCGCACAGACGGGACAGGGCCGCCCCGCCAGATATCATGCCCGTGTAATGCAAAACCACCAGAGATATAGGCAGACTACGCGTATCATGGTTGGGCGAGGCATGATCCGTGCGTAGCAGCATACCTAAGCCGCCTCAGCTGGTGCCTGTTGTTGCAAACGGGCGCACAAACGGGCAAAGGATCCATCGGGTTGGGCCAGCAGGTTTTTGGGGGTGTCTTGTTCCTTGACGTGGCCGTTTTCCATAACAATGACATGATCGGCCTCTTGGATGGCGGCCAAGCGGTGGGTGGCAAATACGATGATACGACCCTTTTTCATTTGGTGCAGATTGTGGATGATTTGAAACTCTGTTTCGGCGTCTAGGGCCGAAGTGGCCTCATCCAAAATCATCAGCGGGGCGGCCCTAAGCAAGGCCCGCGCGATGGACAAGCGTTGCCGCTGTCCGCCAGAAAGGTTTTTGCCCCCCTCGGCCAAAACCGTGTGAATCCCCTGCGGCAATGCCCGCACAAAGGTATCGGCACTGGCCAGTTTCAGGGCCGCCCAAGCCTCGTCCTCTGTGGCCTGTGTGTTGGCATAGCGCACGTTTTCCAAAATGGTGTCCTGAAACAAATAGGTATCTTGGGCCACATAACTGATTTTGGACCGCACACTGTCGATGGTATAGTCCCGAATATCCGTATTGTTAAAGGTAATCGCCCCTGCCGTGGGATCATAAAAGCGCGGCAGAAGGGCCATGATGGTGGATTTCCCCGACCCCGAAGCCCCCACCAACGCAATCAAGTGATCCTGCTGCAGGGTTAGGGATACGTGCTTTAACACCTGCGCCTGATGCCTAGGGTACTGAAACACACAATCCCGCAATCCCACGGTTTTCAGGGGGGTATCTTCGGGATAGGGGGCGGCGCTGGGGGCATCCACAATGGTGGGCTGCATATCGAACAAATCATACAAACGCACCACGGCGGCCATACCCTCTTGCAGGGTGGCATTCATGGTGGATATGCGCTTGATGGGTTCATAGGCCATAATCAATGCCGTGATAAAGGAAAAAAAGTTCCCCGTGGTGCTGGCCCCGCTGATGACCTGACTGCCCCCGTACACAATGACAACGATGATGGCCAGCCCGCCTAACATCTCCATAATCGGGTTGTTGGCGGAACGCACGCGGGACATTTTGATGAACAAGCGGCCCATTTGATCGATGACGGTATCGGCCTTGTGGGTTTCTTTGGCTTCTTGGCCGTAGGTTTTCACCTCGCGAATGCCTGCAAAGGATTGGGTGATGATGTTGGACATATCCCCCATCTGGCCCTGTCCCTGACTGGCCAGTTTTCGGATGCGGCGGCCCATGCGGCGAATGGGGATAAAGGACAGCGGAAACACAAAAAACGCAGCGGCGGCCAAAGACGGCGCCTGCCAAAACATCACGCCCACCAGAAAAAACAGGGTCAAAACATCCTTGAACGCCGATGTGACAACATTGGTGACAACCCCCTGAAAAACCCGCGCATCGGCATGAAAGCGCGTCACCAAACTGGGCGTGGGGGTGCAGTCAAAATACGCCATATCGGTGTTCATCAGTTTGGCAAACATGCGTTTTTGCAGGGATACGACAATGCCGTTTCCAATCATGCTCATGAAAAAAGACTGGCCGTAGTTGGCCACGCTTTTGCAAAAAAAGGCCAAAAACACCAAAAACGCCACGATAAAAAGGCGGCTGGCATCTTTGCCCAGAAAAATATCATCCAAAATGGGCTGCATCAGCTTGGCCAAAGCCCCTGTTGACGCCGCCACCACCGCCATCAACAAAAACGCCAAAACAAATTTGGCCCGATGTTGCCGAATGTGGTCACGGTAAAGGCGTTTGGCCAGCAGGATATCATGATGAGTGGACATGGAGACGCTTTGGGTTGGATAAAAACCGCATCACTCTACTGTAAATGGATAGGCTTAGCAATTCTTCGGTGTATGAGGGCAGGGCTGTTCATTTCTCCTTAGGGCTTATGCCAAATATTCGTCATTGCGACTGCGAGGAACGAAGCAGGACGCAATCCAGAAATGCCACGATCGAGAAAACTGGATTGCCGCGCCTCCTCCGGAGGCTCGCAATGACGGTATGAGAAAAGT